>NZ_JBEXGN010000014.1:0-203853 GCF_040607345.1 Streptomyces sp. NPDC005302 | reverse complement strand
CTATACCTTATTTCAGTACCTTTCTGTTGTTCGGCGACCCCGACTCTGCCCGCCCCACCCCCAAGGGGGGTTCGCGCGGGGGGGGGCCCCCCCCCCCCCGCCCGGGGGAGCGGACCGGAGGACTACGGAGATGGGGGAGTGACACTGATGGTCCGCCAGGCCGACAAGCACCCGGTCCCGGCCCGCCACCGGCATCGGCCATGTACGTGGGTGCGGTGGCGGATCCCGGGCCCGGTCCGGTGCGCGGCCACCCTGCGCGTCACGGTCGTCGCCGTCGCCGTACTGGTCACCGCGGCGTGCTCGGCCGATCCCGCCCCGCCGTCGGCCCCGGCTCCGGCCGCGCGCGTGTCCGCCGCTCGTCTCAGCGCCGCCCTGCCGGACGACCCGGTCCGCATGGTCCTGCCCGCGACCGGCGCCGAGACCCGCTGGACCCAGGGCCTCGACGTCTTCGTACGGCAGGAGGCCCGTGCCGTCGCGGCGTCGTGCGCGCACGATCACGGGACCGAACTGCCGGCACAGGATCCGATCACGTTCATCCGGTACTACGAACTTCCCGACCTGGATTTCGTCGCCCGGCACGGGATGAGCGCGAGCGCCACGGTTCCCGCCCCGACACCCGGTCCGGCGAGGACCGGCACCGAGGCGCGCACCGGGGACGGGGGAGACGACGGCCGCGGGAGTGCGAGCGGATCCGGTGGTTCCGGTGACACGGCCGTCGTGCGCCGTTGCGTGGCCGAGGGGACGGCGGCGGCCACCGCGCTGCGCGACACCTACGCCGCACTCCAGGGCCAGTGGTTCAGCACCCTCGTCCCCCTGCGCCGCGATCCCGCCGTGTTGCACGCCCTGCGCGGCCTGCCGGGCTGCCTTGCGCGCCACGGGATCGAGGTCCGTGACGAGAACGGCTTCTTCGCCCTCGCCGACACCCGGGAACAGACCACCGCCGCCGACCGGCTGCCCGCCGTCGAACGCGCCCTCGGCAGCGCCTACGCGGATTGCATGCGCCCGGTCGAGGCCGTCCGTGAACCGGCACGCCTGAGGCTCCGCGCCCGTTTCCTCGCCGACCACGCCGCCGAGGTCCGCACGCTGCGCGCGGGCCTGTTCACCGCACTCCGCCGGGCCACGGAGGAGCACGGTCCGCGCCTCGCCTTCCCGGCCCCGTAGCCGCAGCGCCGGGCCCCGGCCGCCGGCGGATCGGCGAGCCGGGTTCGTCACCGTGGACGACCTCGCCCCCACCGGCCCGGCGGGGCGCCGAACCCCCTCACGGGCGCTGACGCAGGTCCACGATCCGCTTCAGTTTGCCCACCGACCGCTCCAGCGACTCCGGTTCGACGATCTCGACGTCCGCCGAGACGCCGATGCCGTCCTTGATGCCCCTGCCGATCGTCCGGGCCGCCGCCTCGCGCTGCTCGGGGGTCGCGCCGGAGCGGGCCTCGGCCCGGACGGTCAGCGCGTCCATGCGGCCCTCGCGGGTCAGCCGGAGCTGGAAGTGCGGGGCGACCCCCGGCGTCCGCAGCACGATCTCCTCGATCTGCGTCGGGAACAGGTTGACCCCGCGCAGGATCACCATGTCGTCGCTGCGGCCGGTGATCTTCTCCATCCGGCGGAAGGCGCGCGCCGTGCCCGGCAGCAGCCGGGTCAGGTCCCGGGTCCGGTAGCGGATCACCGGCATGGCCTCCTTGGTGAGCGAGGTGAACACCAGCTCGCCCTCCGCGCCGTCGGGGAGCACCTCGCCGGTGATCGGGTCGACGACCTCCGGGTAGAAGTGGTCCTCCCAGACGTGCAGCCCGTCCTTGGTCTCCACGCACTCCTGGGCGACACCCGGACCGATCACCTCGGACAGGCCGTAGATGTCCACCGCGTCGATCGCGAACCGTTCCTCGATCTCGCGCCGCATCTCCTCGGTCCACGGCTCGGCCCCGAAGATCCCGACCCGCAGCGAGGTGCTCCGCGGGTCCACTCCCTGCCGCTCGAACTCGTCGAGGAGGGTCAGCATGTAGGACGGCGTCACCATGATGATCCGCGGCTTCAGGTCCTGGATCAGCTGGACCTGACGTGCCGTCATGCCGCCGGACGCGGGAATCACCGTGCAGCCGAGCCGCTCGGCGCCGTAGTGCGCGCCGAGGCCGCCGGTGAACAGGCCGTATCCGTAGGCGATATGGACGATGTCGCCGGACCGCCCGCCCGCCGCGCGGATCGAACGCGCCACCATGTCCGACCACATGGACAGGTCGTTCTCCGTGTACCCGACGACGGTGGGCCGTCCGGTCGTCCCGCTCGACGCGTGCAGACGGCGGATGCGGTCCTGGGGTACGGCGAACATCCCGTACGGATAGTTCGCGCGCAGGTCGGCCTTGACCGTGAAGGGGAAGCGCGACAGGTCGGCGAGCGAGCGGCAGTCGTCCGGACGCAGGCCCGCCTTGTCGAACGACTCCCGGTAGAACGGCACGTTCTCGTACGCGTGTCGCAGTGACGCGCGCAGTCGCTCCAGCTGGAGCGAGCGCAGTTCCTCCGTGTCGAGCCGCTCGCCCGCGTCGAGCAGGCCCTTCGGATCCGTGGAGTCCGCCATCGCCACTTCTCCCTCACCAACCGTGCTATTCCGGACGACCGATCATTCGGTCGTTCTGTTCCGGATCAGTAATTCAGGTGTGCCGCCTCCGTGCAAGGGGTCCGTCGGCGGTTTTTGCGGGAGGGGTGCGGTGGAAGAGCGGTCAGCGCACCAGGCAGGGCCGTTTCGGGTCGAACTCCCAGCCGGGGACGAGATGGCGCATGCCGATGGCGTCGTCGCGGGCGCCGAGCGCCTTCGTCCGGTACAGCTCGTGCGCCGCCAGCAGCCGGTCCATGTCCAGCCGGACGCCCAGCCCGGGGGCGTCCGGAACGGCGATCTCGCCGTCGACGATCCGGGGCGGCGCGACGGTGAGGCGCTCCAGCCCCTCCTGCCAGATCCAGTGCGTGTCGAGGGCGTTGTACGGGCCGGGGGCCGCGGCGCCGCAGTGGGTGACCATCGCGAGGGAGATGTCGAAGTGGTTGTTGGAGTGGCAGCCCCAGGTCAGCCCCATGGCGTTGCACAGCTGGGCCACACGCACCGAGCCGCGCATGGTCCAGAAGTGCGGGTCGGCCAGCGGGATGGAGACCGACTGGAGTGCCAGGGCGTGCGTCAGCTGGCGCCAGTCCGTGGCGACCATGTTGGTCGCCGTGGGGAGCCCTGTCGCCCGGCGGAACTCGGCCAGGACCTCTCGGCCCGAGTAGCCGTCCTCGGCGCCGCAGGGGTCCTCCGCGTAGGCGAGCGTGCCGACGAGGGGCGCGCACAGCTCGACCGCCTCGCGCAGTGACCAGGCGCCGTTCGGGTCGAGGGTGATCCTGGCCTCGGGGAAGCGGTCCTTGAGCGCACGGACGGCCCGGACCTCCTCGGTGCCCTCCAGAACTCCGCCCTTGAGTTTGAAGTCCCGGAAGCCGTACAGCTCGTGGGCCGCCTCGGCCTGCCGGACGACGGCCTGCGGAGTGAGCGCCTCCTCGTGCCGCAGGCGGTACCAGTCCACGTCCGCGTCGGGCTCGCGTACGTACTCCAGGTCCGTCCGGCCGGGATCCCCGACGTAGAAGAGATAGCCCAACACCCGCACTGAGGAGCGCTGTTGGCCGTCGCCGAGCAGGGCGGCCACCGGCACGTCGAGGTGCTGGCCGAGCAGGTCGAGCAGCGCCGACTCGACAGCGGTGACGGCGTGGACCGTGGTCCGCAGGTCGAAGGTCTGGGCGCCTCGCCCGCCGGCGTCCCGGTCGCCGAACCGGTCTCCGATCGCGCGCAGCACGCGCTGGAAGTCGCCCACCTTCGCCCCGAGCACGAGGGGTTCGGCGTCGCGCAGCGTCCGGGTGATCCGCTCCCCGCCGGGCACCTCGCCGAGCCCGGTCCGCCCCTCGGAGTCCGTGAGGACGACGATGTTGCGGGTGAAGTAGGGGCCGTGGGCGCCCGAGAGGTTCAGCTCCATGCAGTCCCGTCCCGCGACGGGGTAGACGGAGAACTCGGTGACGGTCGGCTGCTGACTGCTCATCAAAGTCCTTGTGTACGAGGGTGACCGCGGCCGGTGACCCCGGAGGAGGGCGTCGGGGCCCACTCGACCACGAGGGCGCCGACCGGGCCGTGCGACGCGTCAGACGGGCCGGCGCACCGCTCCGACGAGGGCCAGGCCGGTGTCGAGGATGTGCTCCAGTTCGGCGAGGTCGGCGGGGCCCGGATCGGTGAGCGGTGCGCGCACCGGGCCGACCGGCAGGCCGCGCAGCCTGGCCGCGGCCTTGACCAGCGAGACCGCGTACCCGGGCACCCGGTCGCGCAGGGCGACGAACGGGACGTAGAAGTCGCGCAGCAGTCTGTTCACCGTCGCGTCGTCGCCGGCGCGCAGGGCGCCGAAGCAGGCGTCGGCGATCTCGGGGGCGAAGGCGTGCACGGCCGACGAGTAGGCGGGGACACCGACGGTGGCGTAGGCGCGGGCCTGGATCTCGGCGGTGGCGGCCCCGTTGAAGAAGAGGAAGTCGTCGGGTGCGGCCAGGGTGAGGCGCTGCAGCCGGTCGAGGTCGCTGTGCCCGTCCTTGAGCCCGACGACGGTCGGGATCTGCGCGATCGCACGCAGGCCCTCGGGGGTGAAGGCGACCGGTCCGCGCTGGTACGCGATCAGCGGCAGCCGGGTGCCCGCGGCGATCCGGCGCAGTTGCTCGACCAGCCCCGCCTCCGGTGCCTCGACGAGGTAGTGCGGCAGCACCAGGAGGGCGTCCGCGCCGGCCTCCTCGGCGATCCGGGCGAACCGCAGCGCCTGCGCCCAGCCGTACCCGACGCCCGCGACCACCGGCAGCCGGCCGTCCGCGATCAGGACCGTGTCGGCGACCACCGAGCGGTACTCGTCCTCGTCCAGCCCGCTGAACTCGCCGGTCCCGCAGGCGGGGAACACGGCGCCGGGTCCCGTGGCCAACTGGCGGGCCAGGTAAGCCCGGTAGGCCTCCCGGTCCAGATCGCCCTCGTCGGTGAAGCTGGTGAGGGGGAACGACAGCACGCCGCTCGCCATGCCGTCCCGCAGCCGCCGGACCACGTGCTCCGTCCCCGCGCCGAACCCTGCCATGATGCTCATCCCCGTATGCAGATGACGTCTATGTATGAGAACAGAGGTTAGGTTCGTGAATCCCTCCGGTCAATATGGGAGGCGGCACGGATTTACGATGGGCGCCATGCCGGAGAGCTCAGGGGTGCGTGGAGTGAAGTCGGCGGCCCGCACCGTCGCGCTGCTGGAGCTGCTCGCCGACCGGGGCGACCGGCCCGCGCGTCTCGACGAACTCGCCGGGGCGCTCGACGTGCCGCGCAGCAGCATGTACCAACTGCTGCAGACCCTCGTCGACTGCGGCTGGGTGCGCGCCGACACCACCGGCTCGCTGTACGGCATCGGGATCCGCGCCCTGCTCACGGGCACCAGCTACCTGGACAGCGACCGCCGGGTCCGCGCGGCCCGCCCCCACCTCGACGACGCCTCCGACGTGCTCGGCGAGACCCTGCACCTCGGCCGTCTCGACGGCGCCGATGTCGTCTATCTCGCCACGCGCGAATCGCACGAGTACGCGCGCACCATCAGCCGCGTCGGCCGCCGCGTCCCGGCACACGCCACCGCCCTCGGCAAGGCCCTGCTCGCCGAGCGCGCCGACGGCGACCTGCCCCTCCCCGCGGAGCCCCTGGCCGCCCTCACGGCCAACACCCACACGCTCCGCGCCGGTCTGCTCGCCGATCTCGCCGGAGTGCGGGAACGCGGCTACTCCGTCGACCGCGAGGAGACCGTGCCCGGCATCGTGGGATTCGGCTTCGCCCTGCGTTACGACACACCGGCCGCCGACGCCATCAGCTGCTCGGTCCCGGTGGCCCGGCTCACCGCGGAGCACGAGGCCCGCGTCGTCGCCGTCATGCGGGAGACGCGGGCCACCATCGAGACGCTCCGGCCGGCCGCCTCGGGTACACCGGACTGGCGCTGACCGGGGGGCGGACGCGCGGGACCGCGCCGGGGCGTACGACAGCCTCCGGCGCGGCCGAGGGGATCAGGGCTTCGACGCCGTGGCGGCGGAGCCTTCCGGGTGCGGGCCGAACGCGGTCAGGAAGCGGTCCCGGAACGTGTCCATGCGCCATTCCGGCGCGTCGGCGGCGGGCTTCAGCCCGTCCGTCCAGCCCCAGTCGGCGACCCTGTCCAGCACCTTCTGGTCGTGCGCCACGATCGTGACGGGCACGTCGCGGCTGGTGCTGCCCGCGGTGACCGTCGGGACGGGCTGGTGGTCGCCGAGGAAGACCAGCACGGTGTTCTTGTCGCCGTACTTCTGCACGTACTCGGTGAGGCTGTGCAGGGAGTACTCGATGGCCCGCCGGTACTCCGTGCGCACGCTCTCCGGGTTCTTCCAGACCTCCTTGGGGTCCTTGCCCTCCTCCTTGATCTTGTCGTACACCGAGCCGTCGCCGAGGTCGTCCCAGTCGATCATGTGGGCGATGGGCGCCCAGGGGTTGTGGCTGGAGGCGAGGATGATCTCCGCCATCATCGGCCCGCGGTCCTTCTTGCCGTGCTCCAGCCGCTCGAAGGCGCCGAGGCTGAACTGGTCGGGCACGGGGGTCCAGCTGAAGTACGGGCCGTTGTAGCCGAGGTGCTCGGAGTCGTAGATGTGGTCGAGGCCGAAGAACTTGCCCTCGGGCCACGCCCGTCGGACACCCGGCACGATGCCGACGGTGCGCCAGGCGCCGGTCTTGCGGAAGTAGCTGGTGAGGGTGGAGCGGTCGCTGGTGGTCAGACTCCGGTAGCGCTGCTGGTTCTTGATCCACAGGCCGGACAGGAAGGTGGAGTGGGCGAGCCAACTGCCGGCGCCCGTCACGGGGGAGCGCAGCCAGCCGCTGCGCGAGGAGAACCCGGCCGACTTCAGCCGGCTGTTCCCCTGGGTGAGGGCCGTGTCGATCTGCCGGGACATCGCCGGATCGTCGATCGCCGTACGGCCGTAGCTCTCGATGAACGTGAACAGGACGTCCTTGCCGCGGAGTCCGGTCAGCAACTGGTCGGGCGGGGTGTCGGCGAACGCGTCGACCGAGGCCTGCCGTTCGAAGACCTGGCCGTCGCGCAGGCCGGCCTGCACCTGGCGCACCCGGTTCTGGACGATCCTGGCATCGATCTGCGAGGCGACGGGTACGCCGGTGAACTGCACGCCGAGCGTCACGCAGGTGATCCAGGCGGTGCCGAGGACCAGCACCGTGCGGCCGGCGACGGGCCGGTTGCGGACCATGACGTCGGTCAGCCGGGCGACGGCGAGCGTCATGAGGACGAGCAGCGCCACGACGAGCGCGACGACCGCGATCAGCGCGACCACCTCGCCGGTCCGGCCGAACGACTCCCGCACCCAGTCCGCCGCGTTGCCGAACAGGCTCCAGTCCAGCAGCAGGTCGAACGGCCGGACCAGGACGGAGTAGAAACCCATGTCCACGAACTTGAGGACGGTCAGCAGACCGAGCAGGGCGCCCACGACGTACGACATGACCCGCCGGGGCCTCGGCGGCAGCGCCAGCAGCAGCGCCGCCAGGAGCACCCCCTCCGCCGGGATGCGCAGGAAGGCGCCGACACTGAGGCGGTCCAGCCGGTTCGGCACGACGAGGGCGAAGAGCACGAGAACGCCGGCGAGGACGGTCGTCCCGACGGTCACCGCTCGCGCCGCACCCGGGTACGTCACCCGCCAGCCCCGCCATCCGGCCCGCCCGGCGACGGCACCGGCCTCATCCGGAGCGACGGAGGTCTCCGGGGCGTCGGACGGTTCGGGGCTCTCCGTCACCGCGTCCGCTCCGGCGTCCCCACCGTGGTCCGACGGTGATCCGGCCTCCGGGTTCTCGGCGGCCTCGGTGCCCCGACCGGGTGCGGCCTCCTGGTCCGGGGCCGGGGCCGGGTCCGCGCCCGAGCCGGGGGAGCCCGCGGGTTCCGCGTCGGCCGCGGCGTTCCCGGGGGCGTCGGCGTCCGGGACGTCCGCGTCGTGCGGGGGCGTGTCCTTGTCGGAGGGAGCGTGCGGGGCCGCGCCCGCGGACGTCCCGTCCGCCCCGCCGGACTCCGGGCCGGGGCCCGCGTCCTCGTCCGGCTCTGGCTGCTCCGGGAGTCGACTGGAGCGCGTGGTGTGCGACACGCCGATGGTCCTTCCGTACGGGCCCCGTGATGACACGACCGACCACGCCCCGGGGCAGGGCAGGGGTGCCATCATCCGTACGGCTGATCTTCACCCATCGTTCAACCTGCGGCGTCCGTCCCGGGCAAAGAGTTCGCCAGGTCCGCGGGGGGTCCGGTCAGAGGGCGGCGTCGGCGGCGACCGACCGGGCCCAGCGGTAGTCCGCCTTGCCGCTGGGGGAGCGCTGGATGGCGTCGGCGATCACGAGCCGGCGCGGGATCTTGTAGCCCGCGAGGTGCGTGCGGCAGTGGGCCTGGATGTCGTCGAGGGAGGGCAGCGGCGCGCCCGCGCGAAGCTGCACGACCGCCGCCACGTGGTTGCCCCACCGCGCGTCGGGCACGCCGGCGACCAGGGCGTCGTACACGTCCGGATGCGACTTGAGGGCCTGCTCGACCTCTTCGGGGTAGACCTTCTCGCCGCCGGTGTTGATGCACTGGGAGCCGCGGCCGAGGACCGTGACGATGCCCTCCTCGTCCACCGTGGCCA
The DNA here is from genome assembly GCF_040607345.1 of Streptomyces sp. NPDC005302. Taxonomy (NCBI): domain Bacteria; kingdom Bacillati; phylum Actinomycetota; class Actinomycetes; order Kitasatosporales; family Streptomycetaceae; genus Streptomyces; species Streptomyces sp. NPDC005302. Next base: position 195,168 of record NZ_JBEXGN010000014.1, on the reverse strand, counting down.
TGTCGCCGAGCAGCACCCAGCGTTCCTCGCCCCGCCGGAAGAAGGTCTCGGCCGTCTTCGCGGGGTCGTTGTAGTAGCCGAGCGGCACGTGGCCGCGCTGCGCGACCCGGCCCGGCTCACCCACCGCGACCGGATCGTACGTGGCCGGGTCGACCACCTGCGTACGGGAGTTGACCCGGATCCGGAAACCGCGCTCCGGGCCGGAGTCGGGCGTCGCGGTGCCGTTGAAGCCGGACTCGGAGGACCCGAAGTTGTTCAGCAGCATCACGTTCGGCACGAGGGACTGGAACTGCTCGCGCACGGTGTCCGACATGATCGCGCCGGACGAGGACACGCTGAACAGGGAGGAGCAGTCCGTGCCCTTCAGGGGGCCGCTCAGCGCGTCGATCAGCGGACGCAGCATCGCGTCGCCGACCAGGGACACGCTGGTGACCTTCTCCCGCTCGATCGTGCGCAGGACCTCCTCCGGCGCGAACTTGCGGTGGATCACGACGCGCTGGCCGAAGTTGAAGGCGATGAACGCCGTGAGCGTCGACGTGCCGTGCATCAGCGGGGGAGTGGGGAAGAAGGTGATGCCCGCGCCGCCGGCCGCGACGCGCTCGGCGAGTTCCTCCGGCCGGGCGACCGGCTCGCCGGTCGGTGCGCCTCCGCCGAGGCCGGCGAAGAAGAGGTCCTCCTGGCGCCACATCACCCCCTTCGGCATGCCCGTCGTGCCGCCGGTGTAGATGATGAACTGGTCGTCCGCCGACCGGGCCGGGAAGCCGCGCTCCGGTGATCCGGCCGCCGCCGCGGCGTCGAACTCCACCACGTCCGGGGCGCCCGCCCCGCGCGATCCCTCGGCCGCCTCGGATCCGTCCGGCTCCGCCGCGGTTCCCCGAGCGCCCACCCGGACGAGGTGCCGCAGCCGCGCGGCACGTGGCCGCGCCGCCGCCACCCGCTCGGTGAACTCCGCGTCGAAGACCAGCGCCACCAGATCCGCGTCCTGGTACAGGTAGGCCAGCTCCTCCTCCACGTAGCGGTAGTTGACGTTGACCGGGACCACCCTCGCCTTCAGGCAGGCCAGGACCGTCTGGAGGTACTCGACGCCGTTGTAGAGATGCAGTCCGAGGTGTTCACCCGGGCGGATGCCGCTGTCGATCAGATGGTGGGCGAGACGGTTCGCGGCCGCGTCCAACTCGGCGTACGTCAGGCGTTGTTCCGCGCCGGTACCGGGATGGTCGAGGTACACGAGCGCCTCGCGGTCCGGGACCGTGTCGACGACCGACTCGAACAGGTCGGCAAGGTTGTACTCCACCGTTCCTCCTGACCGTGTACGTCCGTCCGTCATCGGGCGGCCTCCGCCCGACGGTCATCAGAGCAAAGCCCGAACGAACTGGGAAGGGCCACGGCAGAAGAAATCTGACTGTCTGTCAGAAAACCCTTGTACTGGCCGCACGCCTCCTGCAACCTGTTCTCGCATCCGAGACGGGAGGACGGCTATGGGTGGGACGGAACACCTCACCGTGCGGCGCGAAGGCGCCACACTGGTGCTCACGCTCAACAGGCCCGAGGCCAAGAACGCGCTCTCACTGCCGATGCTGGTCGGCCTGTACGACGGCTGGGTCGAGGCCGACGAGGACGACACGGTCCGCTCGATCGTGCTCACCGGCGCCGGCGGCACCTTCTGCGCCGGGATGGACCTCAAGGCACTGGCCGGGAAGGGCATGGAGGGCGAGCAGTACCGGGACCGGCTCAAGGCCGACCCCGACCTCCACTGGAAGGCCATGCTGCGCCACCACCGCCCCCGAAAACCGGTGATCGCCGCCGTCGAGGGGTACTGCGTCGCGGGCGGCACCGAGATCCTCCAGGGCACCGACATCCGGGTGGCAGGCGCCTCCGCGACCTTCGGACTCTTCGAGGTCAGGCGCGGCCTCTTCCCGATCGGCGGCTCGACCGTCCGGCTGCAGCGCCAGATCCCGCGCACCCACGCCCTCGAAATGCTCCTCACCGGGCGCGCGTACTCCGCCCGCGAGGCCGCCGACATCGGCCTCGTCGGCCGGGTCGTGCCCGACGGCACCGCCCTCACCGAGGCCCTCGCCGTCGCCGAGCAGATCAACGCCTGCGGGCCGCTCGCCGTCGAGGCCGTCAAGGCGTCCGTGTACGAGACCGCCGAACTCACCGAGTCCGACGGCCTCGCCGCCGAACTGCGGCGCGGCTGGCCGGTCTTCGACACCGCCGACGCCAAGGAGGGCTCCCGGGCCTTCGCAGAGAAGCGCCCGCCCGTCTACCGGCGCGCCTAGGGGGTGTCGTTCGGATCAGTCCGGGGCCGCGGCGCCTGGCACGGCGCCCCGGTCCGCCTCCCGCGCCGAGCCGCCGCCGACGCGGCGCGTCCGACCTCCGAAGGAGAGATCCGGGATGCCCGAAGTCCTCAAAGCCCCCCTCGTCGTCGAGTTCCCCTTCACCCGCTCGCTCGGACCCGTGCAGAGCGCCTTCCTCACCGGGCTGCGCGAACGCGTCGTCCTCGGCGTACGGACCACCGACGGACGCACCCTCGTCCCGCCCGTCGAGTACGACCCGGTCACCGCCGAGGAGATACACGACCTCGTTGAGGTCGCCCCCACCGGCACGGTCACCACCTGGGCCTGGAACCACGAACCCCGCCGCGGCCAGCCCCTCGACACTCCGTTCGCCTGGGTCCTCGTCCGACTGGACGGTGCCGACACCGCCCTGCTGCACGTCCTCGACGCCCCCGGCCCCGACGCCGTCCGCACCGGGATGCGCGTCCGCGTCCGCTGGGCCACCGAACGCTCCGGCGCCATCACCGACATCGCCTGCTTCGAACCGCACGACGGCGGACCCGGCGAACCCACCGGTCACGACGGCCGGTTCGAGGACCCGGTGACCGGCATCGTCGCGGCCGCCCGGCTCGACTACGTCTACTCCCCGGGCCGCGCCCAGACCGCCTACATCGAGAACCTCTCCGAACGGCGCACGGTCGGCGAACGCTGCCCGTCCTGCCACAAGGTCTACGTCCCGCCCAGGGGCGCCTGCCCCACCTGCGGCCTGGCCACCTCCGAACAGGTCGAGGTCGGCCCGCGCGGCACCGTCACCACGTACTGCATCGTCAACATCAAGGCGAAGAACCTCGACATCGAAGTGCCCTACGTCTACGCGCACATCGCCCTCGACGGGGCCGGACTCGCGCTGCACGGCCGGATCGGCGGCATCCCCTACGACGAGGTGCGGATGGGCCTGAGGGTCGAACCCGTGTGGACGGAGGGCGGCCGCCACCCCGACCACTACCGGCCCACCGGCGAACCGGACGCGGACTACGAGACGTACAAGGAGATGCTGTAGATGCGGACCGCCAGGGACATCGCCGTCGTCGCCTTCGGGCAGACGGACCACCGGCGCACCTCCGACGAGCACTCCGAGGTGGAGATGCTCCTCCCGGTCCTGCACGACGTCCTCGACCGGACGGGCCTGCGGACCGGCGACATCGGCTTCACCTGTTCCGGCTCCAGCGACTACCTCGCCGGCCGCGCCTTCTCCTTCACCATGGCGCTCGACGGGGTGGGCGCCTGGCCGCCGATCTCCGAGTCGCACGTCGAGATGGACGGCGCCTGGGCCCTGTACGAGGCCTGGACGAAACTCCTCACCGGGGACGCCGACACCGCGCTCGTGTACGCCTACGGCAAGTCCTCGCCCGGCTCCGTGCGCGACGTCCTGACCCGGCAGCTCGACCCCTACTACGTGGCCCCGCTGTGGCCCGACTCCGTGGCACTCGCAGCGCTCCAGGCACAGGCGCTCATCGACGCGGGAGAGACCGACGAATCCGCGCTCGCCGGCGTCGCCGCCCGCAGCCGCGCCGACGCGCGCGCCAACTCCCATGCCCAACTGCGGGGACCGGTCCCGCAGGGCGACTACCTCGTCCGGCCGCTGCGCACCGGGGACTGCCCGCCCATCGGCGACGGCGCCGCCGCCGTGATCCTCGCCGCCGGGGAACGCGCCCGTGACCTCTGCGAACGGCCCGCCTGGATCCGGGGCATCGACCACCGCGTCGAGGCGCACTCCCTCGGCGTGCGCGACCTGACCGACTCCCCGTCCACCCGGCTGGCCGCGGAACGTGCCGGAGCCTTCGAACGACCCGTCGACACCGCCGAGTTGCACGCCCCCTTCACCTCCCAGGAAGTGGTCCTGCGCAAGGCGCTGCGGCTCGACGACAGCGTGTGCGTCAACCCGTCCGGGGGGCCGCTCGCCGCCAACCCCGTCATGGCGGCCGGGCTGATCCGCGTCGGCGAGGCCGCCGCGCGCGTCCATCGCGGGGAGTCCGACCGGGCACTCGCCCACGCCACCTCGGGCCCCTGCCTCCAACAGAACCTGGTCGCCGTACTCGAAGGGGACGTCCGATGAGCAAGGAGCCCGTGGCCGTCGTAGGCATCGGCCAGACCAAGCACGTGGCGGCGCGACAGGACGTCTCCATCGCGGGCCTCGTCCGTGAGGCCGCCCGCCGCGCCCTCGACGACGCCGAGTTGACCTGGGCCGACATCGACGCCGTGGTCATCGGGAAGGCGCCCGACTTCTTCGAGGGCGTCATGATGCCCGAGCTGTACCTCGCCGACGCGCTCGGCGCCGTCGGCAAACCGATGCTGCGCGTGCACACCGCCGGATCCGTCGGCGGATCGACCGCCCTCGTCGCCGCCAACCTCGTCGCCGCCCGCGTCCACGGCACCGTCCTCACCCTCGCCTTCGAAAAACAGTCCGAGTCGAACGCCATGTGGGGCCTGTCCCTGCCCGTCCCCTTCCAGCAGCCCCTCCTCGCGGGCGCCGGCGGCTTCTTCGCACCGCACGTGCGCGCCTACATGCGGCGCACCGGCGCCCCCGACACCGTCGGCTCGCTCGTCGCCTACAAGGACCGGCGCAACGCCCTGAAGAACCCGTACGCGCACCTCCACGAGCACGGCATCACCCTGGAGAAGGTCCAGGCTTCGCCCATGCTCTGGGACCCGATCCGCTACTCGGAGACCTGCCCGTCCTCCGACGGCGCGTGCGCCATGATCCTCACCGACCGCGCCGGAGCGGCCCGTTCGCCCCGGCCCCCCGCCTGGATGCACGGCGGTGCGATGCGCAGCGAACCCACCCTGTTCGCGGGCAAGGACTTCGTGTCCCCGCAGGCCGGCAAGGACTGTGCGGCCGACGTGTACCGGCAGGCCGGGATCGCGGACCCGCGCCGGGACATCGACGCCGTCGAGATGTACGTGCCGTTCTCCTGGTACGAGCCCATGTGGCTGGAGAACCTCGGCTTCGCCGCCGAGGGCGAGGGATGGAAACTCACCGAATCGGGGGTGACCGAACTGGAGGGCGACCTCCCCGTCAACATGTCGGGCGGCGTCCTGTCCACCAATCCGATCGGCGCCTCCGGCATGATCCGCTTCGCCGAAGCGGCACTCCAGGTCCGCGGCCAGGCAGGAGCGCACCAGGTCGACGGGGCGCGGCGGGTCCTCGGACACGCCTACGGAGGCGGATCCCAGTTCTTCTCCATGTGGCTGGTCGGCGCCGCGCCGCCCGCATCCTGAAACCGTCCCCCTCACGTGGCCTGTCCGCCACCCGGACCGATCGCTAGGCTGGCCGCGGACGACGAACCGGGAGGAGCACGGACGTGGCCGAAAGCACCATCGAGCAACACCCGCTCGCGGGCTGGGACAAGCCGGAGCTGGACCTCAGCGACGCCGAATGGCAGTCCAGCAGCAGAGGGCGGGGGGATGTCCAGATCGCTTTTGTCGAAGGCTTCATCGCGATGCGCAACAGTGGCCGCCCGCAGAGCCATTCCCTGATCTTCACCCCCGCGGAGTGGGGGGCGTTCGTGTCAGGGGCCCGCGAGGGCGAGTTCGACCTCACCTGAACCGGCGCCGGCCGGCTCCGCCCTCCCTGTCCCCGGGCCCGTCCGGGGACGGTCGGAGGCCGTCCTCGCCACGCCCGGACGCGGCCGTGCGCGACGCCGGGCCGCCACTCGCGCGCGAGTCCGAAAAGGTTCCCTGAGCAGGAGCGCTCGAACAGGCTGCCTCACCGATGATCCCGGCGTACGGTGAGGTGCCTGGAGGTCACGGTACGCATCCGCATCCCATCGCGGGCGCGACCGTGACAGGGGGTGATCATGGGGCAGCGCAGCCTGCGTGGCCGTCGTACGCTCTTCGAGCGCGAGAACGAACTGTCCGCTGTGGACGAGGCGTTGAGTGACCTCGCCGGGCCGCGCGCGAACACCGGCGAACCACCCGGCCGTTCCCGCGGAGCACTGCTGTCCTTCGCGGGCCACGCCGGTATCGGCAAGACGACCCTCCTCACCGAAGTGCGTCGCCGCTCCGCGGCCAAGGGCTGCACCGTCCTGAGCGCGCGCGGCGGCGAGCAGGAGCAGCGCGTCGCCTTCCACGTCGCACGCCAGCTCCTCCAGCCGGAGTTCGCCGGCCTCTCCGAGACCGAACTCCGCGCGGCACTGGGCAGTTGGTACGCCATCGTCGGCCCCGCCCTCGGCCTCTGCGCGCCCTCCGAAGGCGCCCCGCCCGACCAGCAGGGACTGCGCGCCGGCCTCGACTGGGTCCTCACCCACCTCGCCGTGCAGCGCGCCCCGATGGTGCTCGTCCTGGACGACGCGCACTGGGCCGACGTCGAATCCCTCAGCTGGCTCGCCGCGTTCGCACCCCGCGCCGAACAACTCCCGCTGCTCGTGGTCGTCGCCTACCGGCCCGACGAACTGCCCGAACACGCCGAGGCGTTCAGGAGCCTGCCCGGCCGGGCAGGCCAACGCCCCATCGGCCTCGAACCGCTCAGCGCGGCCGCCGTCGCCCGGCTCGTCCGCGAGGACCTCGGCACCCAGGCCGACGACGCGTTCTGCCGCGAATGCTGGGCGGTCACCGCCGGCAACCCCTTCGAGGCCGTCGAGCTGACCGCAAAGGTCCGCGACCGGGGACTGACCCCGACCGAGGACGGGGCGCACCTGCTGCGTGACCTCGCGGCCGCCGTCAAGGGCAGCGGCCTCGTCGCCCGCCTCGAACGCCTCGGCCCCGCGACCGTCCGCTTCGCCTGGGCCTGCGCCGTACTCGGCACGGAGATCCGCCCGCCCCTCGCCGCCGCCGTCGCCGGACTCGGTCCCGAGGAGGCCGCCGACGCCGCGGACGCCCTGCGCACCGCCCGCATCCTCACCGGCGCCGACCCCCTGGAGTTCGTCCACCCGCTCATCGCCACCGCCGTCTACCGGGACATCCCCGGCGCCGTGCGCGTCGCCCTGCACGGCCAGGCCGCCTGGTGCGTGATCGACGAAGGACTCGGCCCGGCCGCCGCCGCCCGCCACCTCATGGAGACCCACCCCGACGGCGACACCTGGATCGTCCAGCAGCTGCGCGCCGCGGCCCGCGAGACCCAGCGCGCCGGAGCCCCCGACGCCGCCCGCCGCTGCCTCGCCCGCGCCCTGCGCGAACCCCCGCCCCCCGCCGAGCGCGCCGCCGTCCTGTACGAACTGGGCTGCGCCTCCCTGCTCACCGAGCCGGCGACCACGGTCAACCACCTGCGCGCGGCCCTCGAAGAACCCATCGCCGACCCCGAACTGCGCCACAACATCGTCTACCGCCTCTCCCAGGTCCTCGCGCACAGCGACCGGCTCGCCGAGGCCTCCGAGACCCTCGACCGCGAGATCCACGTCACCGGCGACGCCCGTGTACGGCTGCGCATGCAGTCCGAGCAGTTCATGTGGGACGCCTTCCGCGCCGACGAACCCGACTCGCCCGCCCGCTCCCGCCGGCTGGCCCGCCTCGCCGACCGGCTCACCGGCCGTGACCTCACCGAGCGCTACGTCATCGGGCTGCGCGCCTGGGACGCCACCCTGCGCGGCGAACCCGCCCCCGTCGCCCTCCACCACGCCGAACGGGCCCTCGCCGGCGGCCTCGGCTGGGCCGAGGCCGACCGCGGCTTCGAGGTCCCGGTGCTGGTCGCGATGACCTTCATGTACGCCGACCGGCCGAGCCGCACGGAGGAACTCTTCGCCACCGGCATCGCCGACTTCGAGACCCAGGGCTGGCACGGCGCCCACCTCTCCTTCGGCTACACGATCCTCGGATACGTCCGCTTCCGGCGCGGCCGCCTCGCCGAGGCGGAGGACTTCGTCCGCACCGGCCTCCGGCTCGCCGAACGCGTCGGGCCCGGCACCCCCGTCCACTGGTACGCGGTCGGCACCCTCGTCCAGGTCCTGCTGGCCCGCGGCCGGGTCGACGCGGCCACCCGTGCCGGAGAGCACTACGCGCTGCGCGCTCCCTTCCCCGCCGCCGTCACCTTCCCGGACGCCCAGACCGTGTACGGCGAACTCCTCCTCGCCCGCGGCCTCACCAAGGAGGCGGCCGTCGAGCTCGCCTCCGCGGGCCGCCGGCTCGACGAGCGGGGCATGCGCAACCCCTCCTGGTGTCCCTGGCAGCTCCACCTCGCGCGCGCCGAGAGCCGCGACGCCCCCGAGCGTGCCGTCGTCACGGCACTCGACGCGGTGCACCGGGCCCGCCAGTACGGCACCCCCTCCGCGATCGGCCAGGCCCTGCGCGCCGCCGCGGAGGTCTCCCCGGTCGCGGACCGCGTCAGCCTCCTCGAAGAGTCGGTCGACCACCTGGAGCGCTCCCCGGCCGGGTATGAACTGGCCTGTGCCCTGGTCGCCCTCGGCACCGAACTGCGTCGCGCGGGACGGCCCAAGGAAGCCGCCGAGCACCTCTACCGCGGACTCGACGCGGCCGTCCAGTGCGGCGCCGACGGGCTGGTCGACGAGGCCCGTGAGGAGTTGGCGAACGCCGGACTGCGATCCCGCCGCCTGCACAGCACCGAGACGGACACCCTCACCGCCCGCGAGCGCGCCGCCGCCGCGCTGACCGCGCGGGACCGGACCCCGGCCCAGGTCGCGAAGGAACTGCGCATCGACGAGCAGTCCGTCGTCCGGCTCCTGTCGGCGGTCTACCGCAAGGTCGGCACGGACCGCACGGGGCTCGCCGCCGCCCTCCGGGAGCAGGCCACGTCCTGACGCCCGCGGCGGTCGGGGGACCGGCCGTGACCTGAGGCGACGGCGTCCGGAAAGGGGTCCCGCGCGGCGCCGTCCGGCGGTGCGGGAAACAGCGGCACGCCCGACGCCGGCAGGCCTTCCTGCCGGGCCCGGGCGGGCGGCGCCCACAGGACCCGGCGCGCCCCCTGTGCACGTACCATTGCGGCATGTCCTTCCTCCGCCGCCGCAGCGCCACGCCCGCCGGGCCCGACTTCGACGTTCTGGCCATGGACCCGGGCGACTGGCCGGGCAACCTCGGCGCGGGCCTGCTGCCCGCTCCCGACGGCAGCTGCCAGGGCGTCTTCCTGCGTTACGACCTGTTCGGCGGCCGCGGCCCCGCGATGATCATCGGCAACCTGCCGGAGGGCTCCCCGGCCCGCGACGTCGCCGAGGGCGAGGTCCCCTTCGAGGTGGCCCAGCTGCTGATCGCGCTGGAGAACGACGAGGAGGTCACCGTCACCGGCACCGAGGACATGCCGGTGATGCAGGGCGACAACCTGCTCATCGTGCGCCGGCTGAAGCTCTCCGAGACCCGTATCTCCTGCGTCCAGTTCGACCGCAGCGACAACGTACTGGTGACCATCGCCGCCTGGGACCGCCCGATCACCGACGACCTGTACGCGCTGCTCAAGCCGCTGCCCGCGGAACTCTTCCAGCAGAGCTGAGACCGAACAGCCCTTCCGGCGTCACAGCTTGAGGGTGAACCACGTCGTCTTGCCCGCCTCCGTCGGCCGTACGCCCCAGTCGTCGGCGAGCGCGCGCACCAGGATCAGTCCCCGTCCCGACTCCTCGTCCTCCGTGGCCGCCCGGGGCCGCGGAAGATGCGTGCTGTGGTCGCTGATCTCCACGGTCAGCTCCGTGGTGGTGCGGCACAGGTGCAGGCGGATGGGTCCCTGCGCGTGCTGGACGGCGTTGGTGAGGATCTCCGACAGCAGCAGCCGTGCGTCGTCCGCGGTGGGCACGCAGTCCCACGAGGTCAGTGCCTTGCTGAGGAAGGCGCGGCCCTCCGGTACGGACTCGGGCACGGCCGCCAGGTCGATGCCGACCGTGGCCAGGGGCGCGTCGGGCAGCCGTGTGAGGAGCAGGGTCACGTCGTCGTTGTGCCCCTCGGCGTCCGGCAGCAGTGCCGCCAGCACATGGTCGGCGGCGCTCTCCAGATCGGGTGCGCTGGCGAAGAGGTCCGACAGTGTGGCCGTCAGCTGGGTGAGCTGGTCCTCGATGTCGGTGCCAGGTGTCTCGATGAGACCGTCGGTGTAGAGGACGAGCGTGGCACCCGGCGGTATCACCGCGGTGGCCTGCTCGTAGAGGACGTCGCCGACGCCGAGGGGCGCGTTCACCGGGGCGTGGAGCTGGCGGGCGCCGCTGCCCGGCAGTGCCACCAGGGTCGGCAGATGGCCCGCCGAGCAGACCGTCACCTCTCCGGCGTCGGCGGAGATCACCACGTAGCAGCAGGTCACGAGCTGGTCGGGCACGTCCAGGTCGCCGACGACCGTCTCCAGGGCCTGCATCAGCTGCCGCGGCTGCATCCCCGTCTTGGCGAGCGCGTGCGCCGCCGACCGCAGCTGGCCCATCACCGCGGCGGCCTCCAGGCCGCGGCCCATCACGTCGCCGATCAGGACACCGACCCGGCCCGCGCCCAGCGGGATCAGGTCGAACCAGTCGCCGCCCACGCCCGCTCCCTGCGTGGCGGGCCGGTAGCGGCTCGCGGTGGTCAGACCCGGGATCGCGGGCGGCGTGCCCATGAGACTGCGCTGGAGCGTCAGCGCGATGTGCCGCTGCTGTTCGTAGAGGAACGTCAGCTCCTCCTCCGCCTTCTTGCGGTCGCTGATGTCCCGGACGATGGCGCACGCGCCGACGACCGAGCCGTCCGGGGCGCGCGTCGGCCACAGCGTGATGTCGACGTCCAGCAGATCGCCCGAGCGGGTCAGGCGCAGCGTCTCGAAGTGCTCGACCTTCTCACCGCGGCGCAGCCGGTCCAGCAGCGCGTCGATCTCGTCCCGCCGCTCCGTGGTGGCCAGCAGCGACACATGGCGGCCCATCATCTCGGCCCGCGTGTAGCCGTACAGCCGCTGGGCCGCCGCGTTCCAGTAGGTGATCTCGCCGTCGAGGGTCTTGGCGAGGATCGCGTCCTGCGAGGACTCCACCAGACCGGCCAGTTCGTTGATCCGGGCCTCGGCGCGCTTGCGGTCGCTGACGTCGCGGACGGCGGCGGAGACGAGGAGTCCGTCGGTGGTCTCCAGGGGGCTGAGGCTGATCTCGACGGGGAATTCGGTGCCGTTCTTGCGGAGGCCGTGGAGTTCGAGTTCGGCGCCCATGGGGCGGACTTGTCGGTTGGCGGCGTATCCGTCGCGGTGCAGGGTGTGGTGGGTGCGGAAGCGGCCGGGGACGAGGAGTTCGACGGGGTGGCCGAGGAGTTCTTCGCGTCGGTAGCCGAAGAGGGCTTCGGTCTGGGCGTTGACGAGGCGGATGGTGCCGGTGTCGTCGACGATGACCATCGCGTCCGGTGCCGCCTCCAGCAGCCCGCGGAACCTCTCCTCCGCCGCCTTGCGGTCGCTGACGTCGCGGACGGCGGCGGAGACGAGGAGTCCGTCGGTGGTCTCCAGGGGGCTGAGGCTGATCTCGACGGGGAATTCGGTGCCGTTCTTGCGGAGGCCGTGGAGTTCGAGTTCGGCGCCCATGGGGCGGACTTGTCGGTTGGCGGCGTATCCGTCGCGGTGCAGGGTGTGGTGGGCGCGGAAGCGGCCGGGGACGAGGAGTTCGACGGGGTGGCCGAGGAGTTCCTCGCGTCGGTAGCCGAAGAGGGCTTCGGTCTGGGCGTTGACGAGGCGGATGGTGCCGGTGTCGTCGACGATGACCATCGCGTCCGGGGCCGCCTCCAGCAGCCCCCGAAACCTTTCCTCCGCCCCTGCCGGGGCGGTGTCGGGCGGATCACCACCGCACTGGCACCGCCCCGGAACCGCCGTGCCGGCGGGACGCGTTGAAGTCCCTTTGACGAATTCGCCCATGTCCGCCCCAGATGTGCCGCTTGACGTGATTCGGCCCATCCCAGCGCAAACGAACCACCGATGCGGCGACATGTCGTTTACTGGCCCGAGCCCGGCCGAACCTGACCTCGCGGGCACATTCCCTGGTCGGTTGCCCCGGTCATCACCGTCGGGGCGAACACCGGGGCCGGGCCCGCACCTGCGGACCCGGCCCCGGAACGGGCGGAAACTGCTGGGGAACGGCTACGGAATCAGGTCGACGTCCGCGGCCCGCACGAACTCCACCCGGTGTCCGTACTGGATCTCGTAGTACATGTCCTTGCCGATCACGACCTTGTGTCCGGTGGTGTCGAAGGTGGGGGAGAAGAAGTACTCGCCCGGCACCTTGTCACCGGCCGCGTAACGCTGGCCCGCGAGGATCTTGTAGGGCAACGGGGAGACCGCCTGGACGGGAACTCCCGCCGGGTAGGCCGCCGCCTCCGGGTACGCCCTCCCGTACACCGGTACCTCCGTGAGACCCGCCTTGGGCGTCACGACCGGGCCCGACGCCGTCACCGCGGTCGGCTGCCTATTCGGGTTCTTGAACCAGGCCTTCTGGCCCAGGTACCAGATCGCCGTCCAGTCCCCTGCACGCTCGGCCACCGCGTAGCGCTGTCCGGTGGAGACGCGCGAGGCCAGGTCGTTCACGTCGATCGTCGAGGCGGCACCGCTCGGGTACAGGCCGACGTCCTTGACGAGCGGCGAGGTCTCGTCCGGCTGGGAGTAGAGCCGCACCTCGCTGGAGCCGTGCGTGGCGCAGGGCACGTCCTTCGTGACGCAGCCGGTGTACACCGGCTGGTTCTTCGCGAAGTCGGGGAGCACCGTCACCAGCGCGCCGCTCTTCGCGAGCGTGCGGTGGAAGGGGTGCCCGAGCAGCGTGAAGTAGTGCTGCCAGTCCCAGTACGGGCCGGGGTCCGTGTGCATGCCCGGGATCGTCGACGTGGTCGGTCCCGGCACGTTGTCGTGGCCGAGGATGTGCTGCCGGTCCAGCGGGATCGCGTACTTCGCGGAGAGGTAGCGCACCAGGCGTGCCGAGGCGCGGTACATCTCCTCGGTGTACCAGGCGTCCGGCGAGGTGAGGAAGCCCTCGTGCTCCAGGCCGATCGACTTCGCGTTGACGTACCAGTTGCCCGCGTGCCAGGCCACGTCCTTGGCCTTCACATGCTGGGCGATGTGACCGTCGGTCGAGCGCAGCGTGTAGTTCCACGAGACATAGGTCGGGTCCTGGACGAGGTTCAGCACACCGTCCCAGGTCCCCTCCGTGTCGTGGATGACGATGTACTTGATGCTCTGGGACGCCGGCCGGTCGCCCAGGTCGTGGTTGCCGTAGTCGCCGTCCCCGAACTCCTCGTACGGAGCCGGGATCCACTCGCAGGACACGGTCCGCGGGCACTCGGTGCCGTCGGCGGAGGCCGTCCGCAGCCCGGCGCCGCGGAGCTGCGCCGTCTCGGGGCTCAGCTTCGGCTGCGCCGCGAGCGCCACCCGCTGGCCGGAGTCCGTCGTGCGCGCCTCACCGGTCCGCAGCACCGCGTACACGTCGTCGGCGTACGTCGCCGCCGTGGAGCTGTCGTCCGCCCCCGAGAAGCGCGCGACCGCCGCGTACCAGTCGGCCGGGTCCGCGCTCAGCGGGCGGCCCAGGTTCCGCTGTGCGGCGGCGAGCAGGGCCGCACCGCCCTCGACGTTCGCCGCCGCGTCCGTGCGCAGCCGCTCCGCGGGCAGCCCGGTGAGACCGGCCGCCTTCGTCAACGTCTTGAGCCGGGCCGGGAGTTCGGCGTCCGTAGGGACCTTCGTGTCCGGCAGCAGCGCCGGCCGCGAGCTGTCGCCGCGGGCGTCCTCCGTGCCGTCGCTGTGATGCGGGGAACCGGCGATCGCGGTCCGGGCGTCGGTCAGGTGCATGGGGCCGTAGCCGCCGCTGACGCTCGGGGCGCCGGCGTGCGTGTCCCAGCGCGACTGCAGATAGGACACGGCGAGCAGCACGCTCTGCGGTACGTGGTACTCGGTGGCCGCGGTGACGAAGGCCCGCTGCAGCCCTGCGGCCTCGGGCACCTCGGCGGCGGAACTCGCGGGAGCGGCGCCCAGCAACGGCAGCAGCAGCGCCGCCGAGGCGACGGTCCCCGCTGCCCTTCGGACGCGTCTGTGTCCGGTGGTGCCGTTGGGGTCGGTGGCGGACCGGTGCAATGCAGCCTCCTGGGACGGTCGAGCGCGGTGGGGCGTGCGGGCCGAACGCGTCAGTGCTACCGGCTTCCGGACGATCCGTCAATCATGCCCAGGGCGAGGCGATTTCCCTTGTCAGCGACGAGCGAGGAGGTTTCCGCGGCGGTGGTCCTCCCGCCTGCGCGGCATCAGTGGCGTGGACCAATGACCCGAACGGCGGCAGGCCGGAACACGTGGAAGGGCCCGCGGTGCGCCACCTTGCGGTGCGCTCCGCGGGCCCTCGTCCCGGTCAGCGAGTGCCGACCGCCGCGCGAACGGCGCGACGGGCCATCTGGCAGTCGTCGTGCAGCCGCCTGAGCAGCAGCCGCTGTTCCTCGCCGGACGGCGCGGCAGCCGGCGGAGCCTGGCCCGGTGCCGCCGGGGCCGGGTCGTGCAGGGAACGCTGCACGGCCGTCTCGTAGGTACGGATCTCGCGGGTCAGGACGAGCATCAGGTTCACCAGGAAGGCGTCCCGTGCCGCCGGGCCCGCCGACTGGGCGAGCTGGCTGATCTGACGGCGCGCCACCGGGGCGTCACCGAGGACGGCCCACAGGGTCGCCAGGTCGTACCCCGGCAGATACCAGCCCGCGTGCTCCCAGTCCACCAGCACTGGACCGGCCGGTGAGAGCAGGATGTTCGACAGGAGGGCGTCGCCGTGGCAGAACTGTCCCATGCCCTGGCGCCCCGAGGAGGCGGCGATGCCGTGCACGAGCTTCTGGAGATCGCCCATGTCGCGGTCCGTGAGCAGACCCAGTTCGTGGAAGCGGGAGATCCGTTCCGCGTAGTCCAGCGGGGCGTTGAACGTACCGGCCGGCGGCCGCCAGCTGTTCAGCCGGCAGATGGCGCTCAGCGCCGCCCGGATGTCCGCGCGGGGCGGGGCCTCGGCCGGGTGCCGCTGGAGCGCTGCCACCCGGCCGGGCATCCGCTCGATCACCAGGGTGCAGTTCTCCGGGTCCGCAGCGATCAGCCGGGGCACCCGCACGGGCGGGCGGTGCCGGACGAACGAGCGGTATGCAGCTATTTCGTGCCGGATCCGCTCGGCCCAGACGGGGGAGTGGTCCAGTAAACACTTGGCGACGGCCGTGCTGCGTCCCGTCGTACCGACGAGGAGCACGGAGCGTCCGCTGCGCCTGAGCACCTGGACCGGAGCGAACTCCGGACAGATCCGGTGCACCGACGCGATCGCCGTGCGCAACTGGGCGCCCTGAGGGCCGGACAAGTCGAGTCTCCCGCTGAGCGGTTGGGTGCCGAGCCCCGGCACGCGCCGCGCCCGGCCGGCCCCGAGAACGGGAGCCGCCTGGCGCGCGGGGTCGAGGTAAGGGCCGCTGCCCACCGGGCGGGAGTGCAACGACCGGGGCGGAGCGGACACGGAGGACGATGCTGTGTACATGGGCGAAACAGATCCCTTCGTGTGCCTGCGAGTTGCCGCGCTACCCGCCCGGTCGCCCCGGGGGTTCATCCTGGGGAATGGCCCCGCGGTTTCCGGGTCGGGGTGGCGCATTCCTACCTGACACCCGGCGTCCACTGGCACACCATCTGGCGCACCCTGGCGAACCCTGGCGAATAGTCGCTCAGCAACTGACAGGCGGTTACTGTCGAAATCAGCCGAGAACCTGGGGGCTTGACGTGAACGGACAACCCAACACCCGCCTCGCGGACCTGTTCGGCCTGACCGGCTGGTCCAAGGGCGAACTCGCGAGAATGGTCAACCGGCAGGCGGCGGCCATGGGCCACCTCCAGCTGGCGACCGACACCTCGCGGGTGCGGCGGTGGATCGACATGGGAGAGATCCCGCGCGATCCGGTGCCGCGGGTGCTGGCGGCTCTGTTCACCGAGCGTCTCGGCCGTGTCGTGACCATCGAGGACCTCGGTCTGGTCAGGCACGGGCGCGCGGGGAAACGGCAGAGCGGCGGGAGTGTGGAACATCCCGACGGAGTGCCGTGGGCGCCCGAGCGAACCGCCGCGGTCCTCACCGAATTCACGGGAATGGACCTCATGCTCAACCGACGCGGCTTGGTGGGCGCGGGTGCCGCGCTCGCCGCGGGATCCGCACTCAGCTCTGCCATGCACGACTGGCTCCGCACCGATCCGGCCCTCACCGCCGACGCTCCGCAGTTCGACGATCCGCTGCACGCCGACCCCGCTGGGTTCGACCGCTACGAGGCCGCCCCCATCGGGTCGCAGGAGATCGAGGAACTGGAGCGCTCCGTCGAGGTGTTCCGGGCCTGGGACGCGTCCCGCGGTGGCGGGCTGCAACGCAAGGCCGTGGTGGGCCAGCTCAACGAAGTGGGAGGCATGCTCTCCTACCATCACCCCGACCATCTCCAGCGGCGCCTGTGGGGCGTCGCCGCCAACCTCGCCGTCCTCGCGGGCTGGATGTCGCACGACGTCGGCCTGGAACCCACGGCCCAGAAGTACTTCATCATCGCCGCGCACGCGGCGCGGGAGGGCGGCGACCGGCCCCGGGCCGGCGAGGCGCTCTCCCGGGCGGCCCGCCAGATGGTGCACCTGGGCCGGCCGGACGACGCGCTCGACCTGATGAAGCTCGCCAAGTCCGGTTCCGGCGACGAGGTACTGCCTCGTACCCGGGCCATGCTCCACACCATCGAGGCCTGGGCGCAGGCCTCGATGGGCAAGGGCCAGGCGATGCGGCGCACCCTCGGCGTGGCGGAGGACCTGTTCGTCTCCGACCGCGGTGACGTGCCTCCGCCGAGCTGGATGCAGCTGTTCGACGAGGCCGACATGCACGGCATGCAGGCGCTCGCCTACCGCACCCTCGCCGAACACGAGCCGGCCGCGGCGGCGACGGCGCAGCGGCACGCCAAGGAGGCGCTGAAGCTGCGGGAGTCGGGGCGGGACCGGTCGAAGATCTTCGACCACCTCTCCCTCGCGTCGGCCTGCTTCATCGCCGACGATCCCGAACAGGCCGACCGGTACGCGCGACTGGCCCTGACGTCGATGGGGTCCAACTCCTCGCACCGCACCTGGGACCGGTTGCGCGAGATGTACCGGCTCACCGGGCAGTACTCCAGCTATCCGAAGATCAGTGACCTGCGTGAGGAGATCAAGCTCGCGCTGCCCAAGATGGCGGCGAAGCCCCGGGGCGGCAACAGCGCACGGGCCTGAGAAGAGAGAGGTCCGGCCGGGGAACTCCGGTCGTGCCGGTCGCCTCCGTGACGGGGAGTCGACGAGCAGGCAACCCGGGACACTCGGGACAGGGAACTGACGGGTCAGGAATCGGCCGGTCAGGAACCGACTTCGACGACGAGTACGCAGGCGTCGTCCGTGCGCCCGGTCTCGCCGAACTCCTCGATGACCAGCCGTACACCGTCCTGGGCAGTGCGGGCCCCGTCGAAGCGCGGTGCCATGCCGAGCAGGCGTCGGGCGGCCTCCGACCCGGCCTCGTTCCCTCTTCCGTCGGGCGGGGAGGACTCCGGTCGCCGCGGGACCAGTCCGTCGGTGTGCAGGACCAGTACGTCGCCTTCCTGGAGGGTCTCCTCGGCCTGCCCGTAGGCGGTACCGGGGGCCGTGCCCAGCAGGACGCCGTCCGGCGGGGTCAGCGCGCGCCCCGTCCCGTCGCGGAACAGCAGCGGGGCGGGGTGTCCCGCCTGCGCCCAGGTGAGGGTGCGGGTCTCGGGCCGGTAGCGACAGCAGAGGGCGCTGCCGAGGGCCGGCTGGACGGTGGTGTCGAGCAAGTGGTCGAGCCAGGAGAGGAGTTGCCCGGGCTGGGTGCCCGCCACGGCCATGCCGCGCAGGGCCCCGAGCAGCATGGCCATGCCGGAGGTCGCGGCCACGCCGCGGCCGGAGAGGTCGCCGACGCTCAACAGCGTGTCGCCGCCCGGCAGTTCGAGCGCGTCGTACCAGTCGCCGCCGATCAGGGCCGCGGGCGAGGCAGGGAAGTAGTGGGCGGCGAGGTCGAGTGCCCGGGGGCCCTGGCGCGGGAACCGCAGTGAGCCGCGCCAGGGGGGCAGTACGGCCTCCTGCAGCTCGACCGCGAGCCGGTGCTCGGTCCGGGCGGCCTGCTGTTCCCGCTCCAGCGAGTCCCGGGTCTCGGTCACGGTCCGCTGGCTGCGGCGCAGTTCGCTGACGTCACGCAGCACGGCCCACATCGCGGCGGTGCTGCCGTCCGCGCCCAGCACGGGCTCACCCATCATGTGCACCGTGCGGACGCCGCCGTCGGGCCGGACGACGCGGAACTCCCCGTCGATGGGTTTGGCGTCGATGAGACAGTCCGTGACCATCGTCGTCAGCATCGGGCGGTCCTCGTCGAAGACCAGGGACGGCAGTTCGTCGAGGGTGAGCGGGGGAGCGGAGTCGTCACGTCCCAGGATCTGGTAGAGCTCTCCGGACCAACTCGCCTCGTCCGTGAGGAGGTTCCACTCGGCGCTGCCGACCCGGCTCAGCAGAGAGCCGCGCCGGGGAGGTGCCGGAGCGGCCGGTGGCGTGGGGACGGCGACGGCGGGAGGTCGGGCGGGCGCGGCCGGTGGTCCTTCCCGGAGCTGCGCCAAGTGTTCGTCCAGGTCGTTCAGTTGATGCAGGGCCAAGGTGCACAGCGCGCGCTGCCAGCGTCCCTGTACGTCCTCGCCGTCGGCGGGCGCCTCACGCCGGACGGCGTCCACCTCGCCGCGCAGGCGGCGCGTCTGCGAGATGAGCGCGTCGACCGAGCCGTGCTGTGGCGGCTGGGCGGCGGGGTGGTCCGCAGAGAGATGGGGAGGCATGACGTACTCCGATGCGGGAACGGTACGACCTGGGCTGACGGAAGGACCGTTACGACTGTCGCACAGCCCGCGACGCGCTGTAAGGGATTTGGCAACACCCGATACGGCGTTGCTTCTGGTATATGCCGCAGTCCTCCCGGAGTGGGCGACCGGTCCTGATGCGGTAGCCGCTCGGCACGTCAAGTCGTAGACAGAGTACGTGACTTGAACCCAGGGCGGTGGAACCGGACCGGCTTCTCATTCGCCTGTTCGAGGGTCGCTTGTGCGAGCCTCGCGTGTCAGGCGTTCGGCTGTCGCGCCGACCATGGCGGGCCGGCCCTTCGCGCGCCCCGGGCGTGCGCCGGCCCTCCCCGCGGGGCTCAGAGCGAGCGCAGGAAGTCGGTCACCGCGGTCTCGTAGAGAAAGGAGGGGTCGATCCCCATGGAGGCGAAGTTGTCCTCGATCTCCAGGCCGACCAGGCCGTGCAGGTGCGCCCAGAGCATGGTGGACCGCACGGCCACTGCCTCCGGCACGTCCATGAACGTATGCCGCTCCATCCATGCCCGGAACTCGGCCGCCGCCCCCTCCGGCACCTCCGTTCCGGACTCCGCCAGGGCGCCCACGGCCTCCAGGAGGACGGTCATGGCGGGTTGTGCGGCCTCGACCAGGCGCGTCGACTGGGCGTCGTAGCCCTGGAGCGGGGCCCGGAACAGCAGGCGGTAGCGGTGCGGCTCGGCCAGCGCCCAGGCTCGGTACGCCCGGACCAGCTCCTTGAGGCGGGTGGCCGCGTCGCCCGGGGACTCCTCGGCGGTGCGCGCGAGAGCCGAGGTCAGGTCGGCGTAGGCGTCGATGACCAGTTCCGTCAGGAGGCTGTCGCGGTTGGTGAAGTAGCGGTAGAGCGCGGGGCCCGTCATGCCCAGCTGCTTGGCGATCGCGTTGAGCGACAGGGCTTCCGGGCCGCCCTCGGCCAGCTGGCGCAGTGCCGCGGTCTTCACCTCCTGCCGCACCTGCGCGCGGAACCGGTCGCGCGGACCCGTTCCCGTCCGGGTTTCTGGGGCCATGTCGTCGCCTCTTCGTCTCGGAGGAGCAGGAGTGTTAGATATTATCACGCGCGCAACAAGTAGTTACGGATGTGGCCCGGTCCAGCGGTTTCGCGCACAGGTTCCGCCGCTGTTCACCCACCTCTCACCGCGCCGCCATGGCCTTCGACGATCACCCGGTGCACGCTTGCGCGCGGTGTGCCACAGGGGCACTCCACTCAGTGACGAGGGCGGGCGAATGACACCGATCAGCCGAAGAGGCTTCGTGGGGCTCGGCGCATCCGTGGCGGCCGGGACCGCGATGACCGCCGGAGCGCGACCCGCGGCGGCGGCGACCACCGCGGCGGCCGCCACCGGCACCATCACGGACGTACGGCACGTCGTCGTCCTCATGCAGGAGAACCGCAGCTTCGACCACTACTTCGGGCGCCTCAAGGGCGTCCGCGGCTTCGACGACCGTAGTGGCATCACGCTGTCCGGCGGCCACCCGGTCTTCGACCAGCCCAACGGCACCGGCCGGCAGCTCCCGTGGAAGCTCAGCTCCACGCCCGCCGCCGGAGGCGCCGACGGCGCGACCCTCGCGCAGTGCAACGGCGACCTTCCGCACTCCTGGACCTCCCAGCACTCCGCCTGGAACAAGGGACGGCTCGACAACTGGGTCTCGGGCGTCGGCAACGCCCGCTCGCTCGGCTACCTCGACCGCACGGACATCCCGTTCCACTACGCGCTCGCCGACAACTACACGATCTGCGACGCCTACTTCTGCTCCACGCTCAGCGCCACCGGGCCCAACCGCACCTACCTGTGGAGCGGCAAGGTCGACGGCTCCAGCTACGACGGCGGCGACGAGTCCGGGCTCACGTGGCAGAACTACGCCGAGGCGCTCCAGGCGGCGGGAGTGACCTGGAAGGTCTACCAGAACGCCCAGGACAACTTCGGTGACAACGGCTGCGCGTACTTCAAGAAGTTCGCCTCCGCCAAGGCCGGCGACCCCTTGTACGACCGCGGCATGGCGTCCGTCCCGAGGGTCACCGGCTCCACGCCCGACGACATCGCCGCGGCCATCAGGGCCGACGTGGTCGCCGGCACCCTGCCGCAGGTGTCCTGGGTCGTCGCCAGTCAGGCCTTCTCGGAGCACCCCTACGCGCCGCCCGGCGACGGCGCCCACTTCGTCGACCTGGTGTACAAGGCCCTCGCCGCCGACTCCGACGTCTTCGACTCCACCGTCCTGTTCCTCAACTACGACGAGAACGACGGCTTCTTCGACCACGTCCCGCCGCCCGCGCCGCCCGCCGGCACCGCGGGGGAGTTCCTCAACGGCGTCCCGTACGGCCTCGGGTTCCGGGTTCCGCTGCTCGTCATCTCGCCCTGGACGCGCGGCGGCTGGGTCTCCTCCGAGGTCTTCGACCACACCTCCGTGCTGCGCTTCCTGGAGACCTGGACCGGGGCGCTCGGCAAGCCCGCGGCCTGCCCGAACATCAGCGCCTGGCGACGCAGGGTCACCGGCGACCTGACCGGCGTCTTCGACTTCGCGAACCCCGTCCACGGCACTCCCGCGCTGCCCGCCACGAGCGTCATCGGCATGGACACCTGCGTCCCGCTGCCCAACCCGGTGCCCGTCACCAACGTGATGCCCGTGCAGGAGTCCGGCACCCGGCCCGCCAGGGCGCTGCCCTACCAGCCCAACGGCTACCTGGACCACCTGGAGTTCGAGGCCGCGGGCAAAATCGTCGCCTGGTTCACCATGGCCAACCAGGGCACCCCCGCCAAGCGGGCCGCGCACTTCTCGCTCCACCCGAACGCCTACCGCGACACCACGCCCTGGCAGTACACCGTGGACGCGGGCGGGACCGCCGCCGACTCGTTCAACATCGGCACCGGGTACGGCGACGGGAAGTACGATTTTTCGATGGTCGGCCCCAACCGCTTCCTGCGCCGCTTCAAGGGAGACGCCACGAAGGCCGGCAAGTCGGCCGAGGTCGCCTCCCGTTACGCGACCGAGCCCGGCACGGGCAGGACGGCCCTGTACCTCAAGATGACCAACTCCTCAGCGGCGTCGGTGAAGTTCACCGTGACCTCCACCCACTACCGCGGCGACGGCCCCTGGACGTACACCGTCGCCGCGGGCACTTCGGCGGAGGACTTCTTCAACGCGGTCGCCTATCAGAACGGCTGGTACGACTTCACCGTGACGGCCGACTCCGACGCGACCTGGTCGCGCCGGTTCACCGGGCACATCGAGACCGGCGCCGCGAGCGTCAGCGGCTGATCAGCCGGTCACGCGTACAGCTCCGGGCGCGGAGCGAGGTCGACGGCGACCCGGCCGCCGTTCTCCAGCGCCCGGACTCCCGACTCGGCGACGGCGGACGCCGCGTACCCGTCCCAGACGCCGGGGCCGGTGACCCGGCCGGCCCGTGTGGCGTCCACCCACGCCCGTACCTCGCGGTCGTAGGCGTCGGCGAAGCGCACGAGGTAGTCCTGCGCCACCTCCTCGTGCCGGCCGGCGGCCGTGGTCACGGACATCGTGCGCTCGTCTCCGACGCGGGCGCTCCCCGTCTCGCAGACCGCCTCGCACGCCACCTGGTAGCCGAACCCCGAGTTGACGAAGATCTCCACGTCGACCAGCGCGCCGCCGGAGGTCTCGAACACCACGAACTGCGGGTCGAGCAGGCCCTCGGGGGCGTTCGAGGCCGGCCGCGGACGGAGCACGGTCACCGCCGTGAGCTCCTGGTCCAGCAGCCAGCGCGCCGCGTCGATCTCGTGCGAGACGGAGCTGTTGACGAGCATCGCCGAGGTGAAGTGAGGCGGTGAGGCGACGTTGCGGTGCGTGCAGTGGAGCATCAGCGGACGGCCGAGCCGCCCGCTGTCCAGCAGCGACTTGAGACGCTCGTACTCGGCGTCGTACCGCCGCATGAACCCGACCTGCGCCAGCCGCCGGCCGAGCCGGACCTCCGCCTCCACCACCCGCAGGGCCCCGGACGAGTCCGGCACCAGCGGCTTCTCGCAGAGCACCGGCAGACCGCGCGCGAACGCCGCGAGCAGGGCCTCCTCGTGCGCGGGACCCGGGGAGGCGACCAGTACGGCGTCGACGCCCGGCGCGTCGAGCGCCGCCTCCGCGTCGGCATGCACCGACACCCCGTCGATGCCCGCCACGGCCTCCTCGGCCCGCGCCGTGTCGGGATCGGCCACGGCGGCCACCCTGGCGCCGCTCACGGCCCGGTCGAGTCGACGAATGTGGTCGGCTCCCATGTGTCCGGCACCCAGTACCGCCACACCCAACAGCTCACTCACGTGTTGCGCACCTCTCCGACGACATCGGATCGTTCGTCCCCGCGATCCGATTGTCGGCCGGAGAGATCAATAACGCAGCACCCCGGCGATGCCTTTCGCGTCACCCAGGCCCCCGTCGGGGACGAACCGGACATCGGCGCCCGTCTCCAGACAGCGTTCGACGATCTCGTCGACGATGTCCTCCCGCGCGTCGAGGTCACCGCCCGCGGCCGGGACCAGGTGGTCCCCGTCGTCGCGGACCGTGGCACGGTAGTTCTCCTCGACGGCGAGCAGCCGGATCCGGCCGTCGGCCGCGTTCTGCCACACCTCGTCGACCCCGGCGGCGAACTCCCTGCGTCCGCGCGCCGAGTCCAGTTCCCTGGCCACCTCGTCGGCGGACTTCCGCGCCTGTGCGGCGATCATCGGGCGAACCGCCTGCCAGACGGCGTCGGGAGACCCGCCGGCCAGGCCGCCGTGCGCGATGTGGCCGCCCTCCTTGGTGACGGTGCCGACCTCGTCGAGCAGCGACAGAGCGGCGGTGTCGCCGGTGACGTACAGCGGTCGCGGGTGCTCGCGCAGGACCTCGCTCATCGCGGTGTCCGCGTCCCGCAGGAACTGACGGGTCCGCTCGTCGCGGAAGGTGCTCGGCAGGTCGCCGACGCGCTCCTTGCGCTCGGCGTCCGGGTCCTCCAGGCTCCGCGAAAGGGGGAAGCCGCCCCGGTGCTCCTCGGTGACCCGGTCGGCTCCGCCGTTCCACAGCGTGACCCGGTCGGCGGAGACCGAGAGCACCCAGAACGGACGCTCGGCCGCCTGGGCCGCGACGAGGTTGCGGGTCAGGAAGGTGTCCGACAGGACGACCCGCTCGGGCACCGAGCGGGCCAGCGACCACACCTGGTGCTCGCCGGGGGCCGCGAAGATCACCAGACCGTCCTCGGCGTGGGCCAGGTCGATCTCGGCGACCGCCCGGTCGAGCTGATCGACGACGTCCGCCCGCAGCTCGCGGGTGACCGCCGGGTCGGCCTGCAGCTGTTTCCTGGCCTCGGCCACGACATTGCGCAGCCGGACCGGATCCTGGGCGTTGTCGGGCTCGCGGCGGTGGGTCGGCGTCAGCACCGACACGGCCGGGTAGGGCCGCGGCCGGCGCAGCTCGGTCAGGGTCGCGGGACTGAGTGCGTGCTCCATACGAGCACCATAGGTCGGATCCGCATACAGGGCATTTGGTGCATGTTGTCGCTCGTCCCGTACCGGTCGCCGGTCGGCGCCGTCCGCGGTCAGAAGCTGTCCGGGTCGGCGGCCGTCCAGTCCGCGTCCCAGGACAGCGGAGGCTCGGCCAGGAGCGCCCCGGGCGGCAGCCAATCGTACAGCTCCGCGTAGCTCCGTACGGTCGTCGGTCCGATGCGGCGCAGCAGGCGGTGGGGGGTGAGCTCGCCCGGGTCGCGTACGCCCATCGCGGCCATGATCTGGCTCGCGCTGCGCACGGTGGCGCGCTGGTAGCGGTGCACCCGCTCGGACTTGTCGGCCACGTCCAGTGCGCGGACCCGGCGCGGGTCCTGGGTCGCGACACCGACGGGACAGGTGTTGGTGTGGCACCGCTGAGCCTGGAGGCAGCCGACCGCGAACATCATCGCGCGGGCCGCGTTCGTGTAGTCGGCGCCCTGGAGCAGACGCTTGACGATGTCCGAGCCGGTCGCGACCTTGCCGCTCGCGCCGATCCGGATCCGGTCGCGCAGCCCCGTGCCGACCAGCGCGTTGTGCACCGTGATCAGCCCCTCGGTCAGCGGCGTGCCGATGTTGTCGGCGAACTCCAGGGGGGCCGCCCCCGTGCCGCCCTCCGAACCGTCCACGACGATGAAGTCGGGCGTCACCCCCTCGGCGAGCATCGCCTTGCAGACGGCCAGGAACTGACGTCGCGAACCGACGCAGAGCTTGAACCCGGTCGGCTTGCCCCCTGCCAGCTCCCGCATCCGCGCGATGAACCGCACCAGCTCACGAGGCGTCGAGAAGACCCGGTGGTACGGCGGCGACACCACGGTCCCGCCCTCGGGGACACCCCGCGCCCGCGCGATCTCCGCGTTCACCTTCACCCCGGGCAGCACGCCGCCGATCCCCGGCTTCGCGCCCTGGGAGAGCTTCAGCGACACACACTTCACCTCGGGCAGCGCGGCCTTGTCCGCGAACTCCCGTGCCTCGAAGTCTCCTTCGGCGGTACGGCACCCGAAGTATCCGGTGCCGATCTCCCAGACGAGGTCGCCGCCACCCCGCAGATGGTGGTCCGACAGACCGCCCTCGCCGGTGTCGTGCGCGAAACCCCCCAGCGCCGCACCCCTGTTGAGGGCCAGGATGGCGTTGGCCGAGAGGGCACCGAAGCTCATCGCGGAGACGTTGAGCAGGGCCATGTCGTAGGGCTGCGTGCAGTCCGGGCCGCCGACCCGGACGACGGGCGGCTCCTCGGGCACCTCGACCGGGCGCATCGACGGCTCCAGGAACTCGTAGCCGTCCTCGTACACGTCACGCTCCGTGCCGAACGGCTCCTCGGCCTCGGCCCCCTTGGCCCGCTCGTACACGATGGTGCGGACCTCGCGGTCGAAGGGCCGCCCGTCGAAGTTGCGCTCGACGAAGTACTGCTGGAGCTCGGGGCGCAGCGCCTCCAGGAGGAAGCGCAGATGGCCGAGCAGCGGATAGTTGCGCAGCACGGAGTGACGGCGCTGCGCCAGGTCCCAGCCGCCGAGCGCGGTCAGTGCCAGCAGCGGACCGGCCGCGCACCACCACCACGCCGAGACGGCGCCCACCAGGAGCAGCGCCCCGGCCGCACCGAGGGCGACGAGCAGCAGAGAGATCATCCGGCGCACCCCCCGAGTCAAACCCATGGGGGCGAAAGCCGCCGACCGGGACGCCCGCCGATCGCACGGGTGCCACGGCCGACGGCCACGAACGGGCTCGTGTTTCCGCCGTGCGCGGACGTCTGCGCACGCTCGGCAGGTCGGGTCAGCGGAGCCCGAGTGCCCTGTCGGCGGCGGCCGCGGACGGCTTCCACCACGTCGTCACGGGCTCCCACACCCGGACGGTGGCGCCGGCGCCCAGCTCACGCGCCGTGAAGGACCGGCCGGCGAGCGACGGGTCGGCCGAGACGGTGACCGAACGGACCCGGCGGGCCTGCGGATCGGCCCGGTCGGCGATCGTCAGCACGGACGCGTACGCGGTCCGGCCCGCGGTGAGCCGGTACGGACCGCTCTCCCCGGCGGGCCTCGGCAGGGCGGCACCGTCGAGGTCGCCGAAGGTGACGGTGGGGATGCGGTCGACCGTGCAGGCGCGGGCCGACCGGTTGGTCACGCGGACGTGCAGGACCCGCGGGTCCGACGACCGCTCCGCCCGCAGGCGGAGGGCGTTCGCGGTGCACTTCGCGGGCGCGGCGGCCCGCGAGGACGGGCCGTCGGCCGGACCGGACGGCGCGGCCACCGCGGTACTCGCGGAGGCCGCGAGGAGCAGCGCGGCGGCGACGGTGGGTACGGCGAGAACGGGTCGGATACGCATCGGTGGTGTTCCCCCTGCTGTGGTCACGTGCGGGTGCGGGTGCGGGTGCGGGTGCGGCCCGCCGGTCGGTCGGCGGGCCGGTCAGGCCGGTGCCTGCCCAGTGTGACCTTCGGCGGGTACGAGAGGTTGTACCCGACTTGTCCGCGTGCGTGTCCGCGTTCTGGCCCCGTGTCCGTGCTCTGCCGCCCTACCGCCCCGACCGGCGTCCGAGTCGGGGCGGTAGCGAAGTCCGGAGGTGGCGCTTGGGCCGTTCGGGGGTGCGGCGGCCGGGCACGGGGCCGCACGGGACCGGCGCTGCCCGTGGGCAGCCGTCGGGCGTCAGTCGTCCGTGTCCTCCGGGCCGCAGGAGCTGCCGCTGTCCGGCAGCGAGCCGTACAGCAGGTAGTCGTTGACCTTCCGGTGCACGCACTTCGAGGACGCGTATCCGGTGTGTCCCTCGCCCTTGTTGTCGAGGACGACCGCCGCGGAGCCGAGCCGCTTGGCGGTCTCCTCCGTCCACCGGTACGGGGTCGCCGGGTCCCCGCGGGTGCCGACGAGCAGCACCTTCGAGGTGTTCAGATCGCGGACGTCGTCGCGGATGTAGTCGGTGCCCCTGGCCCGGCCGTAGCACATCAGCACCTGGGTGAGCCGGTACTGCCCGAAGACCGGGGACGCCTCCTCGTAGGCCGCGCGCAGCTTGCCCATGTCGCGGGTGATCTCGTCGGCGCTGGGACGGTCGGGGTCGTCGGCGCAGTTGATCGCCATCAGGGCTGCCGGGAGGTTGTCGAGCGGGACTTCCTCCTCGTCCACGAGTCCGCCGTGCTTCTGCTTGTCCTGCTTGTCCCAGGCCTTCTCCCGGTGGCCGTCCTTCTCCCGGACGGGAGCGGACACGTCGGGCAGCGAGGCACCGCCGGAGAGCTGGGTGAGTCCGTGCGTGTCGCCGTCCTGGACGAGCAGGCTCAGTGCCTGTTCGAGAGAGGGCCACATCTCCTTGCTGTACAGGGCCTGGCTGATCGACCCCACCAGGTCCTGCCCGGAGAACTCCTGGCCGTAGTCCGACGGCACGGGCTCGTCGTCGAGCGAGTCGACGAGCTGGACCACCTGCTCACGGGCGGTGCGGGCGTCCTGTCCGAAGGGGCAGGCCATGTTCTGCGCGCACCAGGTGATGAAGTCGTCGAGCGCCGTCTGCTGGCCCTCGGCGCCGGTCAGTCCCTGCTCGGCGATCGGCTCGGTGAGGGTGTCGACGCCGTCGAGCACCATCCGGCCCGTCTTCTTGGGGAACTGGGCCGCGTACACCGCGCCGAGCCGGGTTCCGTAGGAGAAGCCGAGGTAGTTGAGCTTCTTGTCGCCCAGGGCCTGCCGCATGACGTCCATGTCCCGGGAGGCGTTGACCGTGCCGATGTGGGGGAGGACGGCACCCGAGTGCTGGGCGCACTCCTCGGCGGCCTTCTTCACCGCCTTGAGCGCCGACCGCACCGACGCGCTGTCGGTGCCCTCCGCGCTGTCGTCCGTTGCCTGGGATATGTCGTCGACCCCCTCGCCGCAGCTCACCGGCGAGGACCGGCCGACCCCGCGCGGGTCGAACGTCACCACGTCGTAGCCGTTGGTCAGACCCATGAACTCCTTGCCACCCAGGGCGAGTTGGGGGATGCCGGCGCCGCCGGGCCCGCCGAAGTTCAGCAGGACCGAGCCACGCGAGGAGCCCGTCGCCCGGTAGCGGGCCAGGGCCAGGTCCAGTGTGCCGCCGTCCGGCTTCGCGTAGTCGAGGGGCACGGTGACCTTGCCGCACTGCAGATCCTTGGGCATGCCCTCGCCGTCGCAGGCCGCCCAGGTGACCTTCTGTCGGTAGAACCGGGACAGGCCGGGATCCTCGGCGGTCGCCGTCGTCGGCAGACCCGCCGCCAGCAGCGTCAGCGTCGCGGTCGCGGTTCCCACGACCGCGCAGCGTTGGTGCATGGACAGCATGCAAGCCTCCAGGGTCGCCCTGCGGTGGACCGGCGTACCCCCCGGATCACGATAGGCGCGGCCGTGGAGGCACGCCTCCGGGCGGACTCGTCCGGCCCGCCGGGCGCGCGGGACCGCTCGGCGTGCCCTACTCTGCGTGACCCCTGTCGCCCGGACGGGTCACTGTGGCAGTTCGATATGTCTGACGCTCGATGGGGTGAAAGACCGTTTAGCCATAACTCGGATGGGTCTTGTGCGTTTTAGGCAGTGCGGGTGAGTGCCCGTGACCTTGTCTGGAAGGCAGTGAACCTATGAAACGGGTGACCCGAAATGGTTTGATCGCCGCGGCCGCCGCCTCGGGCGCGCTGGCCGCGACCATGCCGGCCCACGCCGACTCGGCCGCGGACAGCACCTCGGCGGGATCGCCCGGGGTGATCTCCGGCAACACCGTCCAGCTCCCGGTCCACGTTCCGGTGAACGTGTGCGGGAACACGGTGAACGTCGTCGGCCTGCTCAACCCGGACGCCGGCAACCGTTGTGCCAACGAGAGCGGCGGCGGGGCCGCGACCCGCTCCTCCGGCGGCCGGCGGAGC
Organism: Streptomyces sp. NPDC005302; assembly: GCF_040607345.1. Taxonomy (NCBI): domain Bacteria; kingdom Bacillati; phylum Actinomycetota; class Actinomycetes; order Kitasatosporales; family Streptomycetaceae; genus Streptomyces; species Streptomyces sp. NPDC005302. The sequence goes on along the minus strand of NZ_JBEXGN010000014.1, from coordinate 165,855 downwards.
GTCCCACCGGTCGCGCAGGGTGACGCCGGCGGGCGTCACCCGGGTGGGGCCGTCGGAGACAACGGGGGCGGCGCGGTCGCCCACGGCAGCGCGGAGGGCTCGCCGGGCCTGCTCTCCGGCAACGGTCTGCAGCTGCCGGTGCACCTCCCCGTCAACGTGAGTGGCAACTCCGTGACGGTGGTCGGCCTCGGCAACGCCTCCGTGGGGAACGAGTCCACGAACACCTCGGGCGAGCGGCCCGAGCCCTCGCGGCCCGTGAACCCGGCTCCGAGGCCGTCCGTCGCCCCGCCCGTCGAACACCCCGAGCACCCCGCGGCCACCGTGCCGGGCGAGCTGCGGACGATGGGTGGCTCCGAGGCCACCCTCGCCCACACCGGTGCGGACGGGACGCTGCCCGCCATCGCGGCGAGCGCGGCCATGCTGCTGGGCGGCGCGGTCATGTTCCGCCGGTTCCGCCCCGCCGCGGTGCGCTGACCCGGGCGATCACGCACAGGAGGCCCCACCGGACGCAAGACCGGCGGGGCCTTCCTCTTGTCCCCACTCCTGCTCCCTCTTGTCCCCGGCTTGTCCCCGGCTTGTCCCCGGCTTGTCCTCGGCTTGTCCTCGGGCGTCCCCTGTCCCGGTCCGTGTTCTCGGCCGGGTGCCGCTCCACCGTCCTGGCCGCGCCGTGCGGGACGTCCGGCGGGATGGCCGAATCCCGCCCCGTGCGAGGCCCTCGTCGCCGCCGTCGGCACGGAGATCGGCAAGGATGCTGCGCGTGCGTCCGGCGGGCGCACTCCGTGACCCCCACGCATTGGAGCGACTCCATGACCCCTCCCGGACCCGACGGCCTCGTCGTCGCCCAGGCCTCGCCCGCCGACTGGACGGTGGTCACCGGCTGGGCGGCGGACGAGGGGTGGAATCCGGGGCTGTCCGACAGCGCGAGTTTCTTCGCCCAGGACCCCGAGGGGTTCTTCGTCGGGCGGGTCGACGGGGAGCCGGTCTCGGCCATCTCGGTGGTCAACCACGGCGCGGACTACGCCTTCCTGGGCTGCTACCTCGTACGCCCCGATCTGCGCGGTCACGGCTACGGCCTCGCCACCTGGAAGGCCGCCCTCGCCCATGCGGGCGGCCGCACCGTGGGCCTCGACGGAGTGGTCGCGCAGCAGGACAACTACCGCAAGTCCGGGTTCGAACTCGCCCACCGCACCGTCCGGTTCGGCGGAGTGGTGCAGCCCGGCGAGGAACCGTCGGGAGTACGACGGGCCGGGCCCGGCGACCACGCGGCCATCGTCGCGTACGACGCGGCGTGCACCCCCGCCGACCGGCCGGCGTTCCTGGCGTCCTGGCTGACCACACCCGGCCACCGCACCTTCGTACGGCACGCCGACGACAGCCGGCCGGCCGGCTACGCGGTGCTCCGTCCGGCACGTGAGGGGCTGCGCGTCGGGCCCCTGTTCGCGGACACCGCCGACGACGCCCGGGCCCTCTTCGCCGCGCTGGCCGCCGACGCCGACGGCAGGGCCCTCGCCATCGACGTGCCCGAGACCAACGCCCCGGCCGTCGCGCTCGTCGAGAAGCTCGGCCTCGCCCCCTCGTTCGAGACGGCCCGTATGTACACCGGCCCGGTCCGGCCCTTCGCGGCGGAACGCGTCCACGGCGTCACCACGCTGGAACTCGGCTGACGACCCGCTCGGAACGGACCCCGGCAGCCCTTGGCGGAACCCGGCCTCGCCGGCCGACGAAGGTCAGCCGGCGAGTTCCCGCGCGCGCCGGGCCGCCTCGCCGACCGGGCCGCGGTGCACGGTCCCGTGCCCCGGCAGCAGCACGTCGGCGTCCAGGCGCTCGATGTGCCGCAGCGAGTCGAGCGCGCCGGCGCGTTCGGTGTCGAACATCGCCGGCAGCAGTTGCGGGCCCCGGGTCCGCGACGTCGGATGGCCGCTGACCAGCGCGTCGCCGGAGATCAGGACACCCACGTCCGGCAGGTGGTAGACGCAGTGGCCGGGCGTGTGTCCGGGCGTGTGCACCGGAACGGGGCGGCCGGGCAGATCGAGCGGCCCCGTTCCGCTGAAAGCCTCCGGCTTCGCCATGCGGACGTCCGCCTTCCCGCCGGAGCGCAGCGCGCGCACCGCCCAGGGCAGCACGCCGGGCCGCCACGCCTGCAGCATCACCTCGCCGATACCCACCTGGTGGAGGAACTCCCGTCGCGCGTGCGGCACTTCGTCCTCGTGCAGCAGCACGGGTGTTCCGAACGCACCGCTCAGGAACTCGGCGGAACCGAGGTGGTCGGTGTGCGCGTGCGTGATGAGGACGGCGGTCACCGCCTCGGGCCGGTGACCGAGGGCCGCCAGCGACGCCAGCAGCTCCTGGCGGTCGCCGGGGTACCCCGTGTCGATCAGGGTGACCGACTCGCCCTCGCTCAACACCACCCAGTTCGTGTCGCTGCCGTGCACCAGATGAACTCCGGCGGCTGCCTCGACGATCGCTTCCTCGCCCATGACCATCCCGACCCCGATGTTGACGACGTGCCGCCCGACCGGCGGGCCGGGCCAGGTCGAACGTATCGCGAGGCCCCGGAGGCGAGCGGACCCGGCCCGACCGGCCGAGCTTGAACGAGCCCCCTGTGCGGCCCACTTGAGGCGGCACGCCCGAGGCCGGTGACGACGGTGCGGCACGGCCGGAGGTGCGCCGGGGCCGTGGTCCGGATCCGGTGCCGGGCTGGGGCGGGCCCGGCCGGGAAATGGTGATGCGCCCGGGCCTCCCGACTCCCTACACTCGCCACGGAATCACGCGCCGCCGATCCGGCGCCGCGTGTCGTGACCGACGAGGGGAGACGGGCCATGCGTTACCGCACCGCTGTCGTCGTTCCCCGGTCACAGTTCGAGGTGATCCTCGTGTCTCCGGGAGCCCGGAACCGGCCGCGCGGCCGGAACCGGATGCCCGTGACGACTTTCTGACCTCCGCCCGCACGGCGGTGACCGCACGCCCGGTCGCCCCGCTCCTGCCGGCCGGAGACCCTCAACCGCCTGTCCGCAGGCATGTCGTACGGGAATCGCGCCGACCCGCTCCGGATCGTCCGAAAGGCCAAGGGCCGTGCGTACCCAGCTGCACCGACACCTCACCGACTCCCTGACCGCCGTCCGCAACCTGGGCATCCTCGCCCACGTCGACGCCGGCAAGACCACCGTCACCGAACGGATCCTCTATGCCACCGGGACCACCCACAAACGCGGCGAGGTCCACGACGGCACCACCGTCACCGACTTCGACCCCCAGGAACGCGACCGCGGCATCACCATCTTCGCCGCGGCCGTCAGCTGCGCCTGGGACGGCCACCGGATCAACCTGATCGACACCCCCGGCCACGTCGACTTCTCCGACGAGGTGGAGCGCTCGCTGCGCGTCCTCGACGGCGCCGTCGCGGTGTTCGACGCCGTCGCCGGCGTGGAGCCGCAGAGCGAGTCGGTGTGGCGGCGGGCCGATCGGCACGGGGTTCCGAGGATCGCCTTCGTGAACAAGCTGGACCGAGCCGGAGCCGACCTCGACACGGCGGTCGCGTCGATCCGCGAACGGCTCCATCCGGCGCCCCTGGTCGTCCAGTTGCCGATCGGCACCGAGGACGCCTTCACCGGAGTGGTGGACCTGCTGCGGATGCGCGCCCACGTGTGGGCCGACGGCACCGAGTCGGCCGAGGAGGGGCCGGTGCCGGAGGCGCTGACCGAGGAGGCGCACCGACGCCGCCGGCTCCTCGAGGAGGCGGTGGCCGACCTCCACCCAGGGGCCCTGGAGGAGTTCTGCACCCGGTCCACGGTCTCCGCGGAGACCCTGGCCGCCGCCCTGCGCGACCTGACCCGGACCGGCGAGGGTGTCGTCGTCCTGTGCGGCTCGGCCTACCGCAACCGGGGGATCGAACCCCTGCTGGAAGCGGTGGTGGCGTATCTGCCCTCGCCGCTCGACGTGCCCGCCGTACGGGGCACGCACGGCGGGGCGGAACAGGAACGGGCGGCGGACCCCGAAGCCCCGTTCGCCGGGCTGGTGTTCAAGGTGAACGCCACGGCGACCGGACGGATGACGTACCTGCGGGTGTACGCGGGCACGGTGGAGAAGGGGCAGGCGGTGACGGACGTGGGCACGGGGCGCACCGAGCGGGTCGGACGGATCCTGAGGGTCCGCGCCGACCGCTACGCGGAACTGGAGCGCGCCGTGGCCGGTGACATCGTCGCGGTGATCGGGCCGAAGTCCGCCCGTGCCGGCGCGACGCTCTGCGACCCGGCGGCGCCGCTCCTCCTCGAACCGCCCGTCGTCGCGGATCCCGTGGTCTCGGTGGCGGTCGAGGCGCGCAGGAACACCGAGACCGGCCGTCTGGTGTCGGCCCTGACGCGGCTGGCCGAGGAGGACCCCTCGCTGGTCGTCCGCACCGACGCGGAAACCGGTCAGACACTGCTGTCCGGTATGGGAGAGCTGCATCTGGAGGTCGCGGTGGAGAAGGTCCGGCGTGCCCACGGGCTGGATGTCGTCGTCGGGCGGCCTCGTGTCTCCTACCGGGAGACCGTGGCCCGCGGGGTGTCCGGTCTGGTGTACCGGCACGTCAAACAGGACGGCGGCGCGGGGCAGTTCGCCCACGTCGTGCTCGATGTCGAGCCGCTCGGGACCAGCACCCCGGACAGCGCCGAAGGGGGCGCGGCGGGCTTCGTGTTCCGTTCGGCCGTGGTCGGCGGACGGGTGCCGCAGGAGTACGTCCGCGCCGTGGAGGCCGGCTGCCGGGACGCGCTCGCCGAGGGTCCCCTCGGCGGTCACCCGGTGACCGGACTGCGCGTCACGCTGACCGACGGGGCGACCCACGCCAAGGACTCGTCGGAGATGGCGTTCCGCACGGCGGGACGGCTCGGGCTCCGCGCGGCGCTGCGCGCCTGTGCGATGCAGTTGCTCGAACCGGTCGTCGAGGTCACGGTCACCGTGCCCGAGGACGCGGTCGGCGGGGTGCTCGGCGACCTCGCGGCGCGGCGCGGCCGGGTCACGGGTTCGCTCACCCGCGGAGGTGCGGCGGTCCTCACCGCCACCGTGCCGCTGGCCGAACTCTTCGGCTACGCGACCCGGTTGCGCAGCCGGACCCAGGGCCGGGGTGTCTTCACGACCCGGCCCACGGGTCTCGCACCGGCCCCGAGTCCGGCGCCTTCGACGGGGGCCGCGGCCCGGTGAGTGAAGGCGGGGGTGTCGCTCCGGCGACGCCTCCGCCCGAGGGGACGGAACGGCGCTGAACGGCGGTGGAGTTGTACCGCCGACGCCCCTTCGGACGTCATGGGCGTCGAGTTGGCCCGGTGGCGCCCATCAGGCGCTCACGGCAGAGGAGTTGTCGAACGGGACTCCCCGCCGGTGCCGATGGAGCCGCCGGGCGCGACGTCCCGCGTAGCTCGCACCTGTCCATTCCGCGTCAACCGTTGTGCCTGAAAGGAGAGTTGCTCAGGAGTCGCGCGTCCGGTCGACCCGGTCGCGCGACCGCGGACGGGCATCCGTTTCAGCGCCGTCCGCGGGTTCGCCCGGCGCGTGGTGGACTGACGAACTGCAGCTCCAGCGCGGCCGGCGGCTCGGCCGTTCCGGGCCCGCCCGCGGCTGCCCAGGCCAGCAGGTCGTCCGTACAGCCGTCGTCCGTGGCGAAACCCACCCAGGTCGGGCGACCGCCGCCGCGCCGTCCCGCCGACGAGGGTTGCACCACGACCACGTTCGCCTGGTCGCAGGGACCGAGGCAGTCCGTCGTCCGGACGATGAACCGCCCGCCGGACTCCTCCGCTCCGGCCCGCAGCCGGGCGAGCTGCCGGGCGTGGTCGATGTCCGGGAACTTGCGGGCGTCGCCACAGCAGCACCCCCGGCAGACGACGAGGGTGCACGGCCGCGAGCGGGCGGCACCGACCGCCACCGTACGAGGGAGTCCGCGCGGAGAGTCGACCGGCACGAGGGGAGGCCTTTCGCGAGAGGGAGCGAACGGTCCCGCCCGTGATCGCTCGCGGGCGGGACCGGCGGCCGTCCGGACGTGTCGCCCGAGGCCGCCGACAGCCACCGTACGAGACGTTTCCGCTGCTCACCGGACCGGGTCCGGGTGCGGGGCGCTCAGCCCATCCGGTCCTCGTCCGAGAGGTGTTCGACGGTCCGGCCGGTCTCGGTGAACGTGCGGGTCACATGGCCCGACGAGTACACCCACAGGATGCGCAGCGGACCGGCCCCGACGTTCCTGAAGAGATGAGGTACGGGGGAGGGGACGTACGTGGTGTCGAACCGCTCCAGCCGGGTGACCTCCCCGTCGACCACCACCTCCGCCTCGCCGTCGAGGATCGTCACGTGCTCGTCGCAGTTGTGCGAGTGCAACGGCGCCCCGGAGCCGGCCGGATACACGCTCATGCCGCTCGTGATCCGGTTCTCCCCGCCCGCCGACCGCGTGGTGACCAAGGGGGTCGTCACGACGGCACCGCCCCGGTCGAGCAGGGGCACGGACGCGGTCTTGATGATCGTGGTCATCCGGAGTCTTCCTCTCGCGGGGGCTGCTCAGCGACGACCGACGTTAGGTCGCACGCCGGTCAACGGGTGCCCTCCGGCGTGCAGTTTTACCTTGCGCTCCGGGAAGGGTGAGCTTCCCGCGCCCGGCTGTACCGTCGGCTGGCATCGCACGGCATCCCCGTACGTGCCGGAAACACGCCGGAAAGAAAAGGCAGGTAGCAGCCACATGAGGCTCCCCGTTCTGACCGATGAGGACATGGATCCGCGCCAGCGGGAACTGGCCGCCCGCATCGCCGGGCGGCGCGGCGCCGTCCGTGGCCCCTTCCGGGTCTGGCTGCACAGCCCGGAGATGTGCGAGCGCGCCGAATCGCTCGGCGCCTTCGCCCGATTCGACTGCGGCCTTCCGCACCACCTGCGCGAACTCAGCCTGTTGATGGCCGCGCGGAACTGGGACGCGCAGTACTCCTGGAACGCGCACGTTCACCAGGCGATCGAGGCCGGCATCCCCGAGGCGGCGGTGAAGGCCGTCGCCGAGCGGCGCGAGGCGCTCTTCGACGACCCGGCCGACCAGGCGTTCTACCAGTTCTGCCGGGAGATCCTCGACGAACACTTCGTCTCCGACGAGACCTTCGCCCGCGCGCTCGGCCACTTCGGTCCCAAGGGCCTGGTCGACACGATCGGCGCGCTCGGCAACTTCACCATGCTCGGGATGTGCCTGAACACCTTCCAGGTGGACCTCCAGGCGGACCGCGAGCCCCCCTTCCCCGACATCCGCGGCTACGGGCGGATCGACCCCGACGACGCCGGACCGCGGCCGTGACAGCGCTCACCGACCGGGACGGGCAGGGAGGCGCCCCCGTGACACCGGAGGACCCGGCCGCCACCACGCCCGACGGAGCCGGATCAGGGCACCCGCCCGTCCTGCGCGTGCGCGGCGTCACCAAGACCTTCGGCGGTGCCGCCGCGCTCACGGACGTCGACCTCGACCTGTACCCCGGTGAGATCCACGCCCTGATGGGCATGAACGGAGCGGGCAAGTCGACCCTCGTGCAGATCCTCTCCGGGGTCCACCAGGCGGACAGCGGGACCATCGAGGTGGACGGACGGACCCAGCACGGGCTGACCGTGCGCCGGGCCAGGCGGCTCGGCATCGCCTCCGTCCCCCAGCGCCGTGAACTGGCGATGGGACTCTCCGTCGCCGAGAACGTCCTGCTCGGGGACCTGCCCACCCGGCGCGGCACCGTGCGCTGGAAGACCCTCAAGTCCGCGGCGCGGCAGACCCTTTCGGACCTCGGCATCGACATCGACGTGGAGCGGACCGCCGGCTCCCTGACCGTCGCCGAGCAGACCATGGTGGAGGTGGCCCGCGAGGTCCGGCGCGGCGGCCGGATCCTGATCCTCGACGAACCGACCGCCTGTCTGAGCGCGGAGGCCGCCGGACGGATCCGGGCCCTGGTCCGCACGCTCCGGGACGAGGGTGTCGCCGTCGTCTACATCTCGCACTACATCGACGAGGTGCTGGCCGTCGCGGACCGCCTCACCGTGCTGCGGGACGGAGCCGTCGTGCGCACCGCTCCGGCCCGCGAACTCGACCCGGAACAGCTGGTACGCGGCATGGTCGGCCGGGACGTCGTCTCGCGGCGGTCCGAACGCCCCGCCCCCCAGGACGAGACCGGGCTCGCGCTGCGCGGTCTGCGCGACGGCCGGGCCGTCCGGGACCTCGACCTGGAGGTCCGCAAAGGGGAGATCGTCGCCGTCCTCGGACCGGCGGGCGACGCCCAGTCCCGGCTCTTCGACCTGCTCTCCGGCCGCCGCCGTCCCGACAGCGGTGAACTCCTCGTCGACGGAGCCCCGGTGCCGTTCGGCCGGGTGCGTGCCTCGCTCGCCGGCGGACTGCGCTGCGTCACCGGTGACCGCCGCGCCCTCGGCCTGGTCCCCGGGATGACCCTGGACGAGAACCTGATGCTCGCCGGGGACCGCCTGGCCCGCCGACGACTGCACCGCCGTACCGAACTCGCGCGCCGCGCCGGGCCGTTGCGACGCAACTACGGAGTGGTCTCCCTCGCGGGGAACCCGCCGGTCGGTGCCCTGTCCGGCGGCAACCAGCAGAAGGTGCTGCTCGCCAAGTGGCTGCAGACCGATCCGGTCGCCTGCTTCCTCGAAGACCCCACGAACGGCGTGGACATCGCGGCCATGGCCGACATCCACACGCTGGTCGACGAACTCGCCTCGCGTGGCGTCGCGGTGCTGCTCGCCTCCTCGTCCGCGGAGGAGGTCATGCGCCTCGCCGACCGGGTGATCGTGGTCAGGGGCGGCCGCACCGTCGCCGAACACGAGATCACCGCCATCACCCGCGACGAACTCGTCGCCACCGCACTCGGAGGTCAACCCCAGTGAGCGTCAAGACACTTCCGGATGCCCAGGACGTCTCCGGCCCGCAGGACCGCGAGCGGCCCGGCGGTCCGCTCGGCACGCTGCGTCGCGCACCGCACACCGGACTGGTGGCCGTCCTCCTCGTCGTGGTCGTGGCCACCGCACTGCGGACCGACGCCTTCGCCACCGACACGAACGTCATCAACATCCTGCGCCAGGTGAGCGTCACCGCCGTGATCGCGGCCGGTCTCACGCTGCTCATGACGGCGGGCGGCATGGACTTCTCCATGGGCAGCAACGTCTCCGTCACCACGGCCCTCGGCGCGCAGCTGCTGTCGCACGGCCACTCCACCGCCTTCACGGTCGTCGCCTCGATCCTGCTCGCGACCGCTATCGGCCTCGTCAACGGGCTGGTCGTCACGTTCACGAACGTCGCCCCGTTCGTCGCCACGCTGGCGACCGCCACGCTCCTCGACGGCGTCGCGCTCCTGGTGCTCAACAGCGTGAGTGTCTCCATCGGCACCCGGATGTTCTCCCTCGGGAACGACAAGATCCTCGGCATTCCCTACCTGCTGATCCTGGCCGTCCTCGTCCTGCTGGCGACGGCCCTCGTCCTGCGATTCACGGTCTTCGGCCGCGACGCCTACGCCATCGGCGGCAACGAACACGTCGCCCGGCTCAGCGGGATCAACGTCACCGCGCGCAAGCTCACGCTGTACGGCGTCACCGGAGCCCTGTCCGGCCTCGCGGGCCTGATGCTGCTGTCCCGCCTCGGCTCCAGCAGCCCCGGCACGGGCGGCCTCTCCCTCCAGCTCACCGCCGTCGCGGCGGTCGTCATCGGCGGCACCTCGCTGGCCGGCGGTCACGGCACCGTGATCGGGACCGCGCTCGGCGTCGTGCTCCTCGGAGTGGTGGCCAACGCCCTCAACCTCCTTCAGGTGTCCAGCAATTACCAGCAGGTCTCGGTCGGCGGTGTGCTGCTCGTCGCGGCCGTCGCCAACGAGTTCCACAAGGCACGCTCCGCACGGAACTGACACCGGTCCGCCCTCCCCGCCGCCCCGTCGTCCCGCCGTCTCCACCTCGTTCACCTCCCTCGGCCGAGGGCAGGCGATTCCCCCTGCCCTTCGCCGGTCACGAAAGGCGTTCCCTCATGAGACTGTCCGCCCGTTCCCGCCACGCCCTGTTCGCCGCGGTCGCCGGCACCACCCTGGTGCTCAGCGGCTGTGGAGGCGACGACAATGCCGGTACGCAGTCCGGCGACATCGCCATCGGCTTCGTCAACGGTGCCGACACCGCGTTCCACACCTGTCTGCAGAAGGCCGTGGAACAGACCGCCAAGAAGGAGGGAGCGAAGGTCTACACGGCCAACTCCCACCAGAACTCCGGGACCGAGCTGTCCAACATCGAGGACATGATCTCCCGCAACGTGAGCGCGCTGATCGTGCAGACGGTCAACGTCGACGCGCTCAAGGGCGACATAGCCAAGGCCAAGGCGGCGGGCGTCCCGATCTACCTGACCTCGGTCGCCACCGACGACGCCGACGACATCCTGGGCGCGGCGGTCGTCGACCTGAAGAAGGTCGGCTCCCTCGACGCGGACTGGATCAGGACCGACGCCGCGGGCAAGGACGTGAAGGTCGGTGTGGTCGCGGGCGCACCCGGCGCCGCCTCCGACCTGCTCGTCGGCGGTTTCACCAAGGAACTCCCCGCCACCGCGAAGGTGGTGGCCAACCAGCCCGGCATGTTCAACCCCGTCAAGGCCCAGGAAGTCGCCGAGAACATGATCCAGGCCCACCCCGACCTGGACTACGCCTTCGTCGCCAACGAGGAGATGGGCTTCGCCGTCCGCAAGGCCTTCGACGCGGCCGGTGCCAAGGACGTCAGGATCGTGACCGTCAACGGCACCGACGAGGGACTGGCCGCCGTGAAGGACGGCCGTTTCTCCGCGACCGTGGCCAACTCGGCCATGGTCATCGGGCAGACGGCGGTCGAGGACACCGTCGGACTGCTGGGCAAAGAAAAGGTTGACAAGATTGCCAACATTCCTCTTCTCTTGGTCACCAAGGACAACCTGACCAAGGCCCCGCAGTACTGCCCCACCTCGTAGAACACCCTCTGACCGCGCTCTCGGGACATTCCTGTGACGACGCACGGATGGACGCCCGCACACTCGAACGACCGGCACCGCCGCCGGGGCCCGCCCCCGGCAGCCGTGGGCCTCCGGAGGAAACATGGACCGCTTGCTCCTCATGCACAGCTTCGTCACGGTCGCGCAGGTCGGCAGCTTCAGCGGTGCCGCCAAGAAGCTGGGTTCCTCCGGCTCCCTGGTGTCGCGGCACGTCGCCGAACTGGAGCGGCAGGTGGGTGTCCGGCTCGTCAACCGCACGGCCCGCTCGGTCAGCCTCACCGAACCGGGCCAGCGGTACGCCGAGTTCGCGGCCCGCATCCTGGACGAGATCGAGGCCGAGGATGCCGGGATCGCCCAGCTGCACGACCGGGCGGAGGGCACCCTCAGCATCATCTGTCCGAAGTGGATCGGCAGCCTGGACCTCGGCGACGCGATAGCCGCGTTCTCCGCGTCCCACCCCAGGATCCAGGTCCGCTTCGAACTCGGCGGGATGTCGGACCGCACCTACGACTTCCTCGACAGCGGATTCGACGTCGCCTTCCACACCCGGGACCTGAGGGACTCCAGCGTCCGGCTCAAGAAGATCGCCTCGCTGCCCTTCGTGCTGTGCGCGGCGGAGGAGTACCTCGACCGCAACGGCCCCCTCACCGAGCCGAACGGCATCGCCGCCCACGAGTGCCTCGTACACGTCAACGACCCGGTCTGGCGCATCGGCCACGGCCACGCCTCCACCCTGCACAAGATCCGCAACGTGGCCTTCTCGTCCAACTCCTACATCGCCCTGCAGAAGGCCGCCGTGCACGGCCGGGGGATCGCCCTGCTCCCGCAACGGCCGGCGTACGACGACCTCATCTCCGGCGCCCTCAGGGTGTTGCTTCCCCAACTCGCGGTGCCCGAAAGGCCGTTGTACGCGATCTACGGGCCGGGACAGGGCACCCCGCGCAAGGTGAGCGTGTTCCTGGACTTCCTCACCACCTGGTTCGCCCAGAACCCCATCCCGGTGATCCGGCCCTGAGGCCCGCCGATCGGAACTCCCTGAAGCGGACGCCCCGTTCGGGCAGGTCCGGGACGGTCCCACGGGCACCCCAAGACCGCAAGAAACGATTGCGCATTCCGTCGAGCCCGGACCGTTGAGGACGCCGCCGCCCGAAACCTACGCTCACCGGGCGACCCGCGAAACGAGGAACCCATGGGAATCCAGAGAATCGAATCGGTCACCTACGCCATCGACGAACTCGACACCTGCGTCCGGTTCTTCGACGACTTCGGGCTCCTCCCGCTGGAGCGGACCGACGAGCACGCGGTGTTCGAGACCCGTACCGGGCAGACACTCCGTCTGGACACCGAACCCGGCCCGCCGCTCCCGCCGCCGGTGGAGCCCGGCCCGACCCTCCGGCAGGTGGTGTGGGGCGTCGACACCCCACCGGAGCTGGAGCGCCTCGTGGCGGCGGCCGGCCGCGACCGCACGGTCCGAGAGGACGCCGCCGGCGTGTTCCACACCGTGGACGAGACGGGCTTCGGCACCGGCCTCACCCTGGCCGCGCCCCGGCCCGCCGACGTCACCCCGCGCCCCGCCAACACCCTCGGCGACGTGAACCGCTGGAACACCGGGCTCACACCGATCACCCGCGTACGCCCGCTGCGCATGTGCCACGTGGCCCTCAACATCCCGAAGGCCGGCCGGGGGGAGGCCGTCGCGTTCTACGTCGAACGCCTCGGCTTCCGGCCGACCGACATCGTCGAGCCCATGGGCGTCTTCCTTCAGGCACCGGGCGACGACGACCAGCACACCATGCTGCTCTGCCACCGCCCCGACAAGGCGGGCGTCAACCACGTCGCCTACGAGGTCCCCGGCTTCGACGACGTCGTCGAAGGCGGCAACCACATGATCGACCAGGGCTGGCGCGAGGCCCGCAGGCTCGGCCGGCACACCGTCGGCTCCAACGTCTTCCGCTTCCTGCACGCGCCCTGCGGCGGACGCGTCGAGTACGCCGCCGACATGGACCGGGTCGACGACTCCTACGAGACCCGCGTCCACGAGAGCACTCCGCCGCACCACATCTGGGCCCTGCGCACCAACCGGGACCAGCAGGACGCCCCCGCGTCCTGACCACGCGCCGCATCGCCACCCCGCGCCCCTCCGGACGCGGGTCCCCTTCGCCTCGTTCGCCGGCCTGAGAGGGCACCCACCCATGACCACCGACCACCGCTATCCCGCCGTCCGCATGCACATAGCGGGCGAGTGGTGCGCGGGCGGCACCGGACGTACCGCCCCCGTCGTCAACCCCGCCACCGAGAAGGTGATCGGCGCCGTACCCCTCGCCACCACCGCCGACCTGGACCGCGCGCTCGACGCCGCCGCCACCGGATTCCTCGCCTGGCGCGACACCCCCGTCGCCCGGCGCACCGCCGTCCTGCACACCGCCGCGGACCTGCTCACCCGACGGGCGGCCGAGATCGGCCGCGTCATGAGCCTGGAACAGGGCAAGCCGCTCGCCGAAGCCGCCGGCGAGGCCCGCCGCGTCGCCGACACCCTGCGCTGGCACGCCGACGACGCCCGCCGCGCCTACGGCCGCATCATCCCCTCCGCACCCGGCACCCTGCTCTCCGTACGCCGTGAACCGGTCGGCCCCGTCGCCGCGTTCGTGCCCTGGAACTTCCCGGCCGGCGGACCGATGCGGAAGATCTCCTCGGCGCTCTCCGCCGGCTGCTCCATCGTCATCAAGGCGTCCGAGGAGACCCCCGCCACGGCGGCCGCCCTGGTCGGCTGTTTCGTGGACGCGGGACTGCCTGCCGGTGTCCTCAACCTCGTGTTCGGCGAACCGGCGGAGGTCTCCGCCCACCTCATCGCCTCCCCGGTCATCCGGCTCGTCGCCTTCACCGGCTCGGTCCCCGTGGGCAAGCTGCTGGCCGCGGCGGCGGGACAGGTCATGAAGCCGTCCCTGATGGAACTGGGCGGCCACGCCCCCGTGATCGTCTGCGCGGACGCCGACCCGGTCCGGGCGGCCCGGCGCGCCGCCCAGGCCAAGTTCGCCAACGCCGGCCAGGTGTGCACCTCACCGAGCCGCTTCCTCGTCCACGACAGCCTCGTCGACACCTTCACCGCCGAGTTCGTCAAGGCGGCCGAAGCGGTCGTCGTCGGCGACGGCCTGGCCGAGGGCACCACCATGGGACCGCTCGCCAACGAGCGCAGGCTGCTGGCCGTGGAACGCCTCACCGAGGACGCAGTGCGCCGCGGCGCCACCCTGCGTACCGGAGGCCGCCGTCTCGACCGGCCGGGCTGGTTCTTCGCGCCGACCGTCCTCACCGACGTACCGGCCGACGCGGACCTGATGCGCGAGGAGCCCTTCGGGCCGCTCGCCCCCATCACCGCCTTCCACGAACTCGACGCCGCGCTGCGCACCGCGAACGAACTGCCCTACGGTCTCGCCGCCTACGCCTTCACCGAGTCCGCGGCCACCGCGGAGCGCCTGGTCCGCGAACTGGAGGCGGGCATCCTCTCCGTCAACCACTGCGGCGGCTCCGTCAGCGAAGCCCCCTCGGGCGGCGTCAAGGAGAGCGGCTACGGCAGGGAGGGCGGACCCGAGGCCCTGGACGCCTACCTGGTCACCAAGCGCGTCTCCCATCTGCTGGCGGGCTGAGCGCCGTGCGGTACACCCGGGTGTCGGTCGGCGGACGAGCCGTCTGGGGGCGTGTGGGGGAGCGGGACATCGAGCTGCTCTCCGCGTCGCCCCTCGAAGCGGCCCGACGCGGGCCACGAGGCGGCGCCTGCCCCACCGTCATCGGCAGCGTGCCCCGTGACACCGCCGTCTGGCTGCCGGCCGTGGTCCCGCCGGTCTTCTACGCCGTCGGCATGAACTACCCCCGGCACATCGCGCACGCCGGCGCCGCCACCCCGGCCCGCCCCGAGGTCGGCTACCGGGCCAACAACGCGCTGACGGGCCACGGTTCGCCCATCGTCCGCCCCGCGGACGTGACCGGACGGTTCGAGGCCGAACCGGAACTCGTCGCGGTCATCGGCCGCACACTGCGCAACGCCGGCTACGAGGAGGCCCGAGCGGGCGTGTTCGGCTGGACGATCGGCAACGACGTCAGCGCCCGCACCTGGCAGCACGAGGACCGGACGTTCTGGCGCAGCAAGAACAGCGACACCTTCAAGCCGATGGGCCCCTGGGTGGAGACCGACGTCGACGCCCTGGCGCAGACGACCACGCTCCGCGTCAACGGCGAGGTCCGGGCCGCGTTCCCCACCGGCGACATGGTCTTCGACCCCTTCGACCACATCGTCGCGATCACCCGCCACATCACCATGCACCCCGGTGACGTGCTGTGGATGGGAGCCGAATCGGCCTGCCAGATCGAGCCCGGGGACACCGTGGACATCGAGATCAGCGGCATCGGCGTGCTCTCCAACCCCGTACACCCGGAAGGGAATCCCGTATGAGCAAGACACCCCTCTACATCCACCACGTCAACTTCCCCACCACCGACCCCGACCGGACCGCCGAGTGGTACACGAAGGTCTTCGGGATGAATCGCATCATGCCCAAATCCAACACCCGGGTCGTGCTCATGACCCGGGGCAACTTCGACCTCCACTTCACCCCGGTCGAGGAGATGGAGCGCATGGCGCCCTACCACTTCGCCGTCGAGGTCGACGACTGGGACGAGTTCCTCGCGCATCTGAAGGAGCTGGGCATCCGGCACACCCGGCCGGTGGAACGCCCCGAGAACCAGTCCAAGTTCTGCTACATCCACGACCCCGACCACACCATGATCGAGCTGGTCTTCCACGGCCGCCGCCCCAACTGAAGTTCGGCCCCACGGAGTTCATTCCACCGCATCGCTAGGAGTCCCCTCCCATGCCCCTCGCCGACTCCGACGGCACCCCCATCTACTACGAGCGCCACGGCAGCGGACCGGCCATCCTCTTCGTGCACGGCAGCGGCGGCAACCACGCCGCCTGGTGGCAACAAGTGGCCGCCCTGCGCGACGAGTTCACGGTCGTCACGATGGACCTGCGCGGCTTCGGGAAGTCCGGCACCCCGCTCTTCCCCCACGCGGCCAGGCCGGAGTTCGACGGCCAGGACTTTCCGGGCGACCTGCTCGCCGTACTGGACGCCGAGGACCTCACCGACGTGATGCTGGTCGGCCAGTCCGTCGGCTCGGTCGCCGCCCTGCGCGCCGGACTGCTCCGCCCCGACCGGGTGGGGTCCGTCGTCCTCGGTCACTCCCTCGGCGGCATCGACCACCCCGAACTGCGCGAACTCGCCGCCGCCGACCGCGCCGAGGCCGTCAAGCTGCCCGTCATCGACCGGCTGCTGACCCGGCGCTTCCAGGAGGAGCGGCCCGACCGCACCTTCCTCTTCCAGCAGATGGGCACCTTCAACGTCGCCAGGATGGCCGACCTGCGCAACCTCGACACCGACGGACCCACCCTGCGGGACATCGAGGACTCCGGCGTCCCGGTGGCCTTCCTGCTCGGCGAGAAGGACGCGGTGCTCAGCGTGAAGACGGTGACCCGTGCCCACGAACTGCTCCCCGGCTCCCGGCTGGAGATCGTCCCGGACGCCCCGCACTCCATGTACTGGGAGACGCCGGCACCGTACAACCAGGCCGTCGCGCACCTGCGCCGCACCCTCGGACAGAAGGAAGCAGCATGAGCAGCCTCACCCTCGACGCCGCCGAGGAACTCGTCGGCGCGGCCCTCGAACGGGCCCGGGCGCTCGGGAAGGCGGTGAGCGTCGCCGTGGTGGACGCGGGCGGCTTCGTCGTCAGCGTGCACCGCGACGACGGCGCGCGACCGCTCACCCCGGACATCGCCCGCGCCAAGGCCTACACCGCCGCCGTCATGCAACGGCCCGGCAGGATGCTGAAGAAATGGCAGGAGAGCCAGCCGGTCTTCTTCGCTCAGCTCTCCCAACTGCCCGGCGCCGCACTGCCGATCATGGCCACCGAGGGAAGCGTCACCATCAAGAGGGACGGAGAGATCATCGGCGGGCTCGGCATCGCGGGCGGCACCGCGGACGAGGACCAGCAGGTCGCCGACGACGTCCTCGCCTCCCTCGGCTACGAACTGGAGTTCGCCGCCTGGGGCGTCGCGGGTGCGGCCACCGACGCGGCCGCGACGATCGAGAAGGAGGACTGACCCATGGCGGACACGTTCAACTACCGCATCGACCACCACGGCAGCCTGGTCCGGCCCGTCACCCTCCCGGCTCCGGGTGACGACCCCGAGGCGCTGCGCGACGCGGTGAAGGAAGCCGTGGCCCTGCAGCGCTCGGTGCGCTCCACGGTGGTCACCGACGGGGACTTCCCCCGGGACGACTTCCGCGGCGCCGTGCTCGGCACGGTCAGGGGATTCCGGCGCGCGAGCGGCGACGGCCCGGACGGGCTGCCCCGCTGGGTGGCCGAGTCCCTGCCCAAGGCCGACGGGCCGCTGCTGGCCGACTGGGCCGCCCGGCTCACCGAGCTCACGGTGATCGCCCCCAAGGTGTCCCTGCCCTCGCCCGCCTACCTCGCCGCCCTCACCTTCGACGAGAACCTCGCGGCCGGCGGCGGCCCGGCCTCGGCGCGCGAACTCGGCGAGGCGCTCGCGGAGATCATCCGCGCCGAGATCGGACTTCTCGTCGCCGGCGGCGTACGGCTCATCCAGCTGAACAACCCCCTGCTGCTGGCACAGGTGGCCGCCGATCCGGCCGCTCCCGGAGCCCTGTCGTTCGAGGACGCGCTCGCCGTGGACGCGACGACCGTCCTCCTCGACGAGCGTCCCGAAGGGGTGCGCACCGGCCTCTGCCCCGGCTGGGCGGCGCCGGCCGCGGTGGACCGGGCCCGGGTCGTGCGGCTCTACGGCGAGATTCCCGCGGACCGCTGGATCCTCCCGTACGACCAGGGGACGGCGGCCGAACTCGACCTGCTGAGGGCGCTGCCCGAGGACCGGGACGTCTGCCTCGGTGTCGTGGACGCCACCACCGCGCGACTGGAGGAGATCGACACGGTGCTGGCCCGCATCGACGCGGCGGCCGAGGTCAAGGACATCGAGGACATGGCGCTCGCGCCCTCCCGCGGATTCGCCGACATGGCGGACCGGCCGCTGCTCGGCGCCGGCGACCAGCGGCGCAAACTGGTCCTGGTGGAGACCCTCGCCCGCTACTGCTGGGGCAACGAGTTCTGACCCGGGGCCGGTCACGGCCGGGAGGCGGTCCCGCTCTCCCGGCCGGCGGACGCCGGTCCGCCGGGCCGCGTCTCCCGCGTTCGCCCGGCGGACCGCTCAGAGCACCTCGGCGAACGTGACCGTGCGTTCCGTCAGCAGCGGCAGCACACATCCCACGACGAACTCCCCGAAGTGGTCCGTCTCCCGGTGCGCCTCGAAGCCCGCCCGGTCCGTGTACCGCTCGTAGAGCACGAACGAGCCCGGCCGGTCCACCTCGGCGTGCACCTCGTAGCCGAGGTTCGCGGGCTCGGCGGGCGTCAGTTCGCGCATCCTCAGCAGAGCGGCGCGCACGGCCGCCTCGTCGGCGGGTGCGCACCGGTAGTGCGCGACGACTGCGAATGCCATGTCTCTCCTCTGGTCGTGCTGCTGTCGGACCCGCCGATTCCAGCACGAACGGCCTGATGAGCGGCGCGCGCGGAGCGCAAGCAATGAGTGCCGCCGCGGGGCTGGTCCGGCCACCTCCTCCTCGTGTGTTGTCGTGTCGGCCCCACGGCCGTCCCATCCGGTTGACCGCGGCCCGCACCGCGGCGGACGAGAGAAGTGATCGTGATGCGTACCCTGGAAACCCTCTCCGGTGGGGAGTGGTTCGCGACCGGCGAGTGGATCGACGTCCACGACCCCGCCGATCTGCGGACCCCGGTGGCCCGTGTTCCCGCCCTGGGCGCCGCCGACGTCACCCGCGCCTACGACCACGCCGAACAGGGTTTCGCCCGTTGGAAGCGCACCAGCCCCTTCGAACGGGCGCGGATCATGACCGACGCCGCCCGGCTGTTGCGCGAGCGCGTCACCCGGATCGCCGAGGACCTCAGCACCGAGATGGGCAAGACCCTCGCCGAGGCGACCGGCGAGGCCCTCAAGGCCGCCGACTTCCTGGAGTACTACGCGGGCGTCGCCCGCCAGGGCTACGGCACGCTCGTGCACGACATACGCCCGGACACCCGCACCCACCACCAGCGCGAGCCCCTCGGCATCGTCCTCGCGATCACCCCGTGGAACGACCCGCTGATCACGCCGGCCCGCAAACTGGCACCCTGCCTGGCGGCGGGCAACGCGGCCGTCCTCAAGCCGGCCACCGACACCCCGCAGGCCGCCCTGCACCTCGCCCGCGCCCTGCACGACGCGGGACTGCCCGCCGGTGTCCTGAACGTGGTCACCGGCCGCGGCTCCGAGATCTCCGGGGCCCTGCTCCGCGATCCGCGTCTGGCCGCGGTCACCTTCACCGGCAGCAACGAGGTCGGCGAGGGGCTGCGCGCCGCGCTCGCCCACACCAACGTCCGCTTCCAGGGCGAACTCGGCGGCAAGAACGCCACCGTCGTCCTCGCCGACGCCGATCTGCCCGCCGCCGCCCGTGCCGTCGCGGCAGCCGGCTTCGCCCAGGCGGGACAGCGCTGCACGGCCACCAGTCGGGTCATCGTCGAGCGGCCCGTGTACGAGGAGTTCACCGCACTGCTGCTCGCCGAGGCCGCCGCCCTGCGCGTGGGCCCCGGGCGCGATCCCGGCACCACGATGGGCCCCCTGGTCAGCGCCCGGCAGCGGGACAGCATCCTCTCCGACGTCGAACGGGCCGTGAAGCAGGGCGCGACGGTTCTCACGGGCGGCGACCGGCCCGCCGACGAGACGCTCGGGCACGGCTGTTACGTGAACCCGACCGTGCTCGGCGAGGTGACGCCCGATCAGGACGTCTGGCGCGAGGAGGTGTTCGGACCGGTCCTCGCGCTGCGCGCCGTGGACTCCTTCGAAGAGGCCGTCGACGCTGTCAACGACTCCGTCTTCGGCCTGGCGGCCGCCGTGTTCACGCGTGACCTGGGCGCCGCCCACCGGTTCGCCGACGAGGCGGAGTGCGGCCAGATCGCGGTCAACACCACCACCTCCGGATGGGACGTCCACCATCCCTTCGGCGGGTTCCGCGACTCCGGATCGCCGTTCAAGGAGCAGGGCGAGGAGGCACTGCGCTTCTACACCCGGGTGAAGACCGTCGCCATCCACTTCGGCGCCTGACGGGTGCCGCGTCACGAAAGGAGGAGGCCGATGGCTGACGAGACGATCGGCATCGTCGGTGCCGGCATCGTGGGCCTCGCGACCGCCCGTGAGATCGCCCTGCGCCGGCCCGGCACCCGGGTCGTGGTGCTGGAGAAGGAACAGGACGTCGCCGTCCACCAGACCGGGCACAACTCGGGAGTGGTGCACGCCGGCATCTACTACAGGCCCGGCAGCCTCAAGGCCCGTCTGTGCACCAGGGGCATGGCGATGCTCCGTGAGTACTGCCAGGACCGGGGGCTGCCCCACCAGGCGTGCGGCAAGCTCGTCGTCGCCGTCACCGACGACGAAGTCCCCCGCCTGGAAGCCCTGTTCGCCACATCACAGGAGAACGGGGTCCCCGGGGTGCGCCGGGTCGGCGCGGGCGAGATCCACGAGATCGAGCCGTACGCCGTGGGCCGCGCCGCCCTGCACTCCCCGCGGACCGCGATCACGGACTACACCGCCGTCGCCCGGTCCTTCGCGAAGGACGTCACCGACTCCGGCGGGGAGGTGCGGCTCGGCTTCCCCGTCACCCGCGTCACGCGGCTCACGGGCGGAGCCATCGAGGTCGCCTCCGCGGCCGAGACCCTCCGCGTCGACCGGCTCGTGCTGTGCGCCGGCCTTCACAGCGACAGCGTCGCCCGGCTCGCCGACGACGGGGACGAGCCACGCATCGTGCCCTTCCGGGGCGAGTACATGACGGTCGTCCCGGACAAGACGCACATGGTCCGCGGCCTGGTCTACCCGGTGCCCGACCCCCGGTACCCCTTCCTCGGCGTGCACTTCACCCGCCGGGTGGACGGCACGGTCGAGGTCGGCCCCAACGCCGTCCTCGCCCTGTCCCGGGAGGGCTACCGGCGCTCCGACGTCGACCTGCGCGAACTCGCCCGCATCGCCCGCTTCCCCGGCATGTGGCGGCTGGCACGGGAACACTGGCGTACCGGAGTCAAGGAGATCCGCGGCTCGCTGTCGGTCACCGCCTACATGAAGGCCGCCCAGGCGTACGTCCCCGCCCTGCACGCCCGTGACGTGGTGCGCGGCGGAGCGGGTGTCCGTGCCCAGGCGCTCGGCAGGGACGGCTCGCTGGTCGACGACTTCGCCCTGCACCGGGTGGGCGGCGTCACCGCCGTACGCAACGCGCCCTCGCCCGCCGCGACCTCCTCGATGGCGATCGCCGAACACATCGCGGACACCGTGCTCGGTGATCCGTCCGCACCCTGAACATGCCCCGGATACAGCGGACTTCCGCGCAAGAACTGCTTGCGCTCCCAGCGCTCGGCAAAGGTCTCCCGCCGACCTAGCGTTCCCTCCGCACCACCTCACCACCCCCTTCGCAGAGAACGGCAGATGCCATGTTCGTAGTCGACACCCAGATCCACATCTGGAAGGAAGAGACCCCGGACCGCCCCTGGGTCCCTGGCGCCCGGGAGCGCATCCGCCTCAACGGCCACCGCGAGGAGGCCTTCTCCTACGAGGAGGCACTGGAGCTGATGGACGAGGCCGGAGTCAACCGCGCGCTGATCCTGCCGCCGTCGTGGGAGGGCAACCGCATCGACTACGCCCTCGAAGCCTGTGAGGCCCACCCCGACCGCTTCGGCATCATGGCCCGCGTGCCGCAGGACGACCCGGTCGAAGGCACCGCCCTGCTCAAGGAGTTCGCCGGCAATCCGTACATCAAGGGCACCCGGCTCACCTTCCACCGGCCGCAGGACCGCAACTGGATGATCGACGGCACCAACGACTGGTACTGGCCGATCGCCGAGGAACTCGGCATCCCGACGATGGTCCACGCGCCGATCTGGAAGCGCGAACTCGGCGAGATCGCCGCCAAGCACCCCGGCCTGAAGATCATCATCGACCACATGGGCATCATGGCCCGCTGCGTCGACGACGCCATCGGCTACTGGGTCCAGGAGACCGCCGACCTCGCCGCCCACCCGAACATCTACGTCAAGGTCTCGGCGCTCCCCGGCTACTCGACCCAGCCCTTCCCGAACAAGAACATCGAGAAGTACGTACGCGAGATGGTCGACAAGTTGGGCCCGCAGCGGTGCTTCTACGGCACCGACATCACCCGCCTGCTCGGCCACGGCATCACGTACACCGACACCATCGAACAGTTCACCCAGCACTGGGACTTCACCCCGGAGGAACTGGAGTGGATCCTGGGCCGCGGCATCTCCGAGGTCCTCGACTGGCCGATCGAGGGCTGAGGGCACCGGGGAGATGACCGACACCACGAACCCACCGGCCGCCGGCGGTGACGGGGGAGAGGCGCTCGTCGCCGCCTTCGGCGCCATGGGAGCCGACTACCTCTTCTGCTCGTCCGGATCGGAATGGGCCCCGGTCTGGGAGTCCCTGGCCCGGCGCCACCGCGACGGCGAGCCTGCCCCGGAATACCTCGACCTCACCCACGAGACGGTCGCGGTCGGCATGGCCACCGGCTACGGCCTGATCGTCCGCCGTCCCCAAGGCGTCCTCCTGCACGCGGCACCCGGCCTGCTCCAGGGCTCCATGGCCGTCCACGGCGCCCTGCTCGCCGGTGTCCCCATGGTGGTCGCCTCCTCGGAGTCCACCGGCTACGGCGACGGACCGGGGCAGGACCCCGGCGGCCAGTGGTACCGCAACCTGTCCGTGGTGGGCGGACCGCACGGCATCGCCCGGCCCTTCACCAAGTGGTCCACCGAGGCCGCCGACGTGCACACGCTGCCCACCATGGTCACGCGGGCCGCGGAGCTGGCCTGGCGGGCCCCGGCCGGACCCGCCTACCTCAACATCCCGCTGGAGATCCTGCTGGAGGAGTGGGACGGCCGCGAGGCCAAGCCGGTGGTCCCACCCGGATCGACCCACAGCTCGCCCGGCGAGGCCGACTCCGTCGCACAACTGATCCGCGAGGCGGACAATCCGGTGATCGTCACCGAGACGGCGGGCCGGGACGCCGGCGGCTTCGAGGCGTTGGTCGCCTTCGCCGAGGCCTGGAGCATCCCGGTCGTCGAACCCGACTCGGCGGTGTGCGCCAACTTCCCCCGTACGCACCCGCTGCACGCGGGCTCGGACATCGGCCCCTGGATGGACGAGGCCGACCTCATCCTCCTCGTCAACTGCCGTGCCCCCTTCTACCCGCCCTCGCGCCGCCCCTCGAAGGCACGGATCGTCGTCATCGACGAGGTCCCGCAACGCCCGCACGTCGTCTACCAGGTCCTCTTCGCCGACCACTACCTGGAAGGCAACACGGCGAACACCCTGCACCAGCTCGCCAAGCGGGCCGGTCCGCTCTCCACCGCCCCGGAGACGGCCCCCGCCGTCGCCGGCCGGCGCCTGGCGCAGGAGGAACGCCACGCACGGGAACGGGCGGCGATCGCGGCGGCCGAGACGCGGGCCGCGGACGCCGAGGGCGTCGACCCGGTCCTCGTCGCAGCCTGCCTGCGCGCACTGCTCGACGGCCGGGACGCCGTCGTCGTCGACGAGACCATCACCCACAGCCGCGTCGTCCGACGCCATCTGCGGACCGACGCCGCGGACGCGTACTTCTACGTCCAGGGCGGACTCGGCCAGGGCATCGCGGTCGCGCTCGGCGTCAAACTCGCCGCCGGGGAACGTCCCGTGGTCCTCACCATCGGCGACGGCGCCTTCGCCTACAACCCCGTCATCCCGTCCTACGACGCGGCGAACACCTACGGACTGCCGCTCCTCATCGTGGTGTTCAACAACCGTGTCTACAAGTCGATGAACCTCAACCACCGCAGGTTCTACCCCGACGGCGCCGCCGCCGACACCGGCGAGTGGCTCGGCACCGACCTGCGACGGCTGCCCCGGCTCGCCCGCTTCGCCGAGCCGTTCGGCATGCACACCGAGACCGTCGACACACCGGACGCGCTCGCCCCCGCCCTGGAGCGCGCCCTCAAGGCCGTGTCCGAGGGCACCACCGCCGTCGTCGACGTCCTCGTCACCCGCTGACCCAGGAGGCCCTCCCCATGACCGACACCCCGACACCCGCGCCGGGCAGGGTGACCGTGCCCGCGGACGCGCTGCGCGGCTTCGCCGCCGCACTCCTGGAGAAGGGCGGCCTGAGCACCGAACACGCGCGGACCACCGCCGACGTCTTCGTGTGGGCCGCGCTGCGCGGCGTCGACTCCCACGGCACCGCGCGCGTGACCGCCTACCTCGAACTCCTCGCCAAGGGGACCGCCAACGGCCACCCGGAGATGACGGTCACCTCCGGCGTGCCCGGCGTCGCCGTCCTCGACGCGGACCGCGCACCCGGACCGGTGGCACTCACCGCGGCCGCCGAGGAGGCGGTGAACCGGGCGCGGGCGAGCGGGGTCGCCGCCGTCGGCGTGCGCCGCACCGTGCACACCGGCGCCATCGGCTACTACGTCGCGAAGATCGCCGAACAGGGCCTGATCGGCATCGCGTTCGTCGCGGGTATGCCCAACATGGGCTACACCGGCGTCAAGGGCGCGGCCGTCGCCACCAGTCCGCTGGCCGTCGCCGTGCCCGCCGCGAGCCAGGCCCCGCTGCTCCTCGACATGGCCACCGCCACCATCGCCCTGGGCCGGATCCGGCAGGCCAGGGCGAGCGGCACCGCGCTCCCCGAGGGTGCCGCCGCCACCGCGGACGGCACGCCCACCACCGACCCGGAGAAGGCGGTCATGCCGCTGCCGCTCGGCGGCGCCAAGGGATCCGGTATGTCGCTCGCCTTCGAGCTGATCACCAGCGTGCTCGTCGGCGCGCCGATCCTCTCCGCCTTCCATTCCGAGGACCCGCAGGGTCGGAAGCACCGGCAGAACGCCCTGATCATCGCCATCGACCCGGCGGCATTCGGCGATCCGGACGCCTTCACGGCGGCTGTCGACACCACGCTCGCCACCCTCACGTCGCTGACACCCGCCGACGACGCTCCCGGCGTGTTCTATCCGGGCGAGCGCAGCGCGGGCCTGGCCGCTCGGCGCTCGGCGGAGGGGATTCCCGTGGCGGCCAAGGTGTGGCGTGAACTCACGGAGAGCGCCGGCCGGTTGGGCGTCACTCCGCCCGAACCACTCGGCCGGTAGGCCGAACCGCTCCCCACCGAGGACGCGAGGACTCCACGAAGAGAGTGGAGGACGGATGGCCGGAGTGCCCCGCAGTACCGGGGCCCCCGGCCATCCGGCGTGTCCGGGACCGCGTCCGACGTTCGGTGGACCGGAGCGCGGCGACACCGGGCCGTTCCGGGTGCCGGGGCGGACCGGGTGTATCGGGGTGAGGCGTGTCGGCAACATACCGAACAAAATTGTTGACAATCTTGTTGGTCTAGATTTACGTTCGACAGGCACTCACTCAGGGAGGGCGCAATGCAGAAGGAAGCCCGTCCAGGCACCGGCGAGCAGGCCAAGCAGCACGCGTTGGTGCAGTTGCGGCAGGCGATTCTGCGCGGAGAGATGGCACCGGCCCAACGGCTGGTGGAGAACGAACTCGCCGAGCAGTTCGGCGTCACCCGGGCCAGTACCCGGGCGGCGCTGATCGAGCTGGAGACGGAGGGACTGGTCGAGCGCATCCGCAACCGCGGATCGCGGGTCCGGGTCGTGACCGTCGAAGAGGCGGTCGCCATCACCGAGTGCCGGATGGCACTCGAAGGACTCTGCGCGGCCAAGGCGGCCGTCGCGGCGACCGACGACCAGCTGGCCGAACTGGCCGAACTGGGAGCGGCGATGTCCAAGGCGGTCGCCGACGGCGAGCCCGTGACCTACTCGGAGCTCAACCACGAAGTACACGCCCGGATCAGGGAGTTCTCCGGCCAGCGGACGGCCGTCGGGCTCCTGGAACGGCTCAACGCCCAACTGGTGCGCCATCGCTTCCAGTTGGCGCTGCGTCCCGGTCGTGCGCAGCAGTCCCTGAGTGAACACCTGGCCATGATCGAGGCGATCAGCGCCAGGGACCCGCAGGCGGCCGAAGCGGCCGTCCGCGCCCACCTCGGCAGCGTGATCGAAGCGCTGCGCGACTGACGTCCCGCGCGGCGACGCGCGGCACGACGGGCATCCGAGGCGGGCACGCACCTGTCCACCAAGGAGATCTCTGCCATGACGCACGGCGACGCGCCCGCCTCCCCAGAACCCACGGCCCCACCGGGCCGGGGTGCACCCTCCGCACGGTCGACCCTGGTCGTCACCGCGCACGCCGGGGACTTCGTGTGGCGGGCCGGCGGCGCCATCGCCCTGGCCACCTCCCGGGGCGAGCGGGTCACCATCGCCTGCCTCACCTTCGGCGAACGCGGTGAGTCCGCCAAGGCGTGGCGCGCCGGCCGGAACCTCGACGAGATCAAGGCGATACGCCGTGAGGAGGCGGAGAAGGCCGCCGCCACCCTCGGCGCCGAGGTCCGCTTCTTCGACGCGGGCGACTACCCGCTGACCCCCACCGCCGAGCTGACCGACCGTCTGGTGGCGGTCTACCGCGCGACCCAGCCGGACGTCGTGCTCACCCACCCCACCGAGGACCCGTACAACGGCGACCACCCGGCCGCCAACCGCATGGCGCTGGAGGCCCGCGTCCTCGCCCAGGCCATCGGCTACCCCGGCGAGGGCGAGATCATCGGCGCCCCGCCCGTCTTCTACTTCGAACCCCACCAGCCCGAGATGAGCGGGTTCCGGCCCGAAGTGCTGCTCGACATCACCGAGGTGTGGGAGACCAAGCGCCGGGCGATGGAGTGCCTCGGCGCCCAGCAGCACCTGTGGGACTACTACACCGACCTGGCCGTACGCCGGGGGGTGCAGCTCAAGCGCAACGCAGGACCCAACCTGGGTCTCGCCCACCGGACCATGGCCGAGGCGTACATGCGTCCCTACCCGCAGATCGCGAAGGAGCTGGCATGAGCGGCGTGATCGTCACCGGCCCGCCCAAGGCGGACGTGAAGGACGTCGAGGCGATCGCCGCGTACGGCACCGCCACCGTGCACGAGGCGATGGGCCGCACCGGGCTGCTCGGCACCCGGCTGCGCCCCGTCCAGCAGGGCATCCGCGTCGCCGGCACCGCGGTCACCGTGCTCTCCTGGCCCGGCGACAACCTCATGATCCACGCGGCGGTGGAGCAGTGCGGCGAGGGTGACGTCCTCGTCGTCACCACCACGTCCCCCTCCACGGACGGCATGTTCGGCGAACTGTTCGCCACCGCGCTCCAACGACGCGGTGTGCGCGGCCTGGTCATCGACGCCGGCGTCCGCGACACCGACGAACTGCGCACGATGGGCTTCCCCGCCTGGGCCGCCGCGGTCAGTCCGCAGGGCACGGTGAAGGCGACGGGCGGCTCCGTCAACGTCCCCGTCGTCCTCGGCGGCCAGATCGTCCGTCCCGGCGATGTGATCCTCGCCGACGACGACGGCGTGGTGTGCGTACCTCGTGAGGACGCCCGCCGCACCGCCGAGGCGTCGGAGGCCCGCGAGCGCAAGGAGGCACTGGCCCGCGCGGCCTTCCGGGAGGGCGAACTCGGCCTGGACCGCTACGGCTTGCGCGACACCCTGGCCCGCCTCGGCGTCACCTACACGCCCTACGACGCCTACGTCCGGGACGGAGCCGCGCCGTGAGCGGGCCGGAGGAGCTGCGCTGCATGCTCCTGCGCGGCGGCACCTCCAAGGGCGCCTACTTCCTGGCCGGGGACCTCCCCGCGGAACGGGCGGAGCGCGACGGCCTGCTGCTGCGCGTGATGGGCAGTCCCGACCCGCGCCAGATCGACGGTCTGGGCGGCGCGCACCCGTTGACCAGCAAGGTGGCCGTCGTCTCCGTGTCGGCCGACCCCGACGCCGACATCGACTACCTGTTCCTCCAAGTGGGCGTCGAACGAGCGGAGGTGTCGGACCGTCAGAACTGCGGCAACCTCCTCGCCGGAGTCGGTCCGTTCGCCGTCGAGCGCGGACTCGTCGAGCCGGGCCGGGGACACACCTCCGTACGGATCCGCATGGTCAACTCCGGTGACCTGGCGGTCGTGAGCTTCCCCACCGAGAACGGGCGCGTCGTCTACGCGGGCTCGGCCGAGATCTCCGGGGTGCCGGGGACCGCCGCGCCGGTGGTCGTCGAGTTCCCGCGGGGGAGCGGCCCGTTGCTCCCCACCGGCCGCGCCCGCGACACCGTCGCCGGCATCGACGTGACCTGCGTGGACAACGGGATGCCCACCGTGCTCGTCGCCGCGTCCGCGCTGGACGTCAGCGGGTACGAGGCTCCCAAGGACCTGGAGGAGGACCTCGCCCTGGCCGACCGGCTCCGCGAGATCCGTCTGGAGGCGGGCAAGCTGATGGGCCTCGGGGACGTCGAGAACGCCACCGTGCCCAAGGTGACGCTGCTGGCGCCGCCGCGCGCCGGGGGAGCCGTCGCCACCCGCACGTTCATCCCCGTGCGCTGCCACACCTCCATCGGCGTCCTCGGCGCCGCGAGCGTCGCGGCGGGGCTGCGCGTGGCGGGCGGCGTCGGCGGAACCGTGGCCCGGCTGCCCGAGCGCGGGGACCGGCTGCGGATCGAGCACCCGACCGGATTCCTCGACATCGAGTCCGGCCTCGCGTACGGGCCCGGAGGCGTCCCCGCGGCCGGGCGCACCGCGGTCGTCCGCACCGCACGCAAGATCTTCGACGGCACGGTCTTCCCCCGGCCGGCCGGAGCCGCACACCAACCCTGAGGAGGCCCCATGGCCCCGCCGCTCGGCGACATCGCCCACCTCGGGCACGTCGAACTGCTCACCCCCGACCTGGACGCCAGCGTCCGGTTCTTCACGGACTACCTCGGCCTGACCGAGAACGGCCGCTCCGGCGACTCCGTCTACCTGCGGACCTGGGACGACTACGAGCACCACAGTCTGACCCTCACCTCCCACTCCACCTCGGGCATCCGCCGCACCGCCCTGCGCGCCTCCAGCGAGGAGGCCCTCCGGCGCCGGGTCAAGGAGATCGAGAGCACCGGGCGGGAGGGCCGCTGGAGCGACGACGAGCCGGGCATCGGCCCCGTCTTCGTCACCACCGACCCCGACGGCCACGAACTCGCCCTGTACTGGGAGAGCGAGTGGTACCGCGCGCCGGAGCATCTGAAGCCGGGCCTGAAGAACCAGCCCCAGGCCAAGCCCGGCCACGGCGTCGGCGTGCGACGCCTGGACCACGTCAACTACCTCGCCGCCGACGTGGCGGCCTGCGGCGACTTCGTGCGGGACGCGCTCGGGGCCCGCCCGACCGAGCAGATCCAGCTGGACGGCGGCAGGATCGCCGCTCAGTGGCTGACGTTCAGCAACAAGTCGTACGACGTGGTCTACACGGAGGACTGGACGGGGTCGAACGGGCGGTTGCACCACATCGCCTTCGCCACCGACACCCGCGAGGACATCCTGCGCGCCGCCGATCTCGCGCTGGACACCGGCGTGTTCATCGAGACGGGCCCGCACAAGCACGCCGTCCAGCAGACGTTCTTCCTCTACGTGTACGAACCCGGCGGCAACCGCGTCGAGTTGTGCAACCCGCTCACCCGTCTCGTCCTCGCCCCCGACTGGCCTCTGGTGACCTGGACCGAGAACGAGCGGAAGAAGGGCCAGGCCTGGGGGCTGAAGACCATCGAGTCCTTCCACACCCACGGAACGCCGCCCATCGGCTGACCGGGGCCCGCCCTGACCCGCGGTCGTCCCCCGCTCGTCCACGGACCGGCGGCCATCCGGGGCCGGCTCGGGTCAGCTGTCGCCGACCGATCGGTTGAGCGAACAGAACAAGCCAGTACAGGCGTACGGGTGGCACCCGACTGCGTGCCGCCCGCGCCCATTTCATCTGCCTCTCAGCTCGTCGTGGCACCGTCGCGGGGGTGGCCTGATTCCCCTCTGGATTGTTGACAAAAGCGTTGACACTCCGGAGATCACTCCTTAGCGTCTAGCGCATCGCCGGGTCGGCCGCACGAGCCGCGCCGCCCCGCATCCCCGATCCCCTTCCAGGGCCCACACCTCCTGGACGAGAGGAAACAACGATGTCCTCCTCCCTCGCCCTGCCCGCGCGCGGCGGCAGCAGAATGGCCGCACTGGTCGTCGGTCTCTGCTGGCTGGTCGTCCTCTTCGACGGCCTCGACATGTTCATCTACGGTTCCGTGCTGCCGCACATGCTGGAGACGAAGGCGCTCGGCATCGACCCCGGCAAGGCCGGCGACGTCGGCTCCTACGCCACCTTCGGCATGCTGATCGGCGCCCTGTCCTCCGGCACGGTCAGCGACTGGGTCGGCCGCAAGAAGACGATCGTCGTGTCGACCGCCGTGTTCTCCCTGGCCTCCGCCGTCTGTGCCTCGGCGTCCAGCCTGGGCGTCTTCAGCCTCGGCCGCTTTCTCGCCGGTCTCGGCCTCGGCGGCCTGCTGCCCAGCGCGATCACGATGGTCACCGAGTACGCCCCGCGCGGTCACCGCGCCCTGATCGTGGGCTCCCTGATGACGGCCCACCAGGCGGGCGGCATCGTCGCCGGATTCGTCGCGCTCGGGACGGGCGACTGGCGGGTCTCGTTCTGGATCTGTGTCATACCGCTGTTCGTCGGTGTTCCGCTGGCCGTCCGGTTCCTGCCCGAGTCGATGGCCTTCCTCCAGGCCAAGGGCCGCACCGAGGAGGCCCGCGCGCTCGCCGACCGCTACGGCGTCGACCTCGCCGCCCGGGACAAGGAACGCCGGGCCACCGCCGACCGCTTCAGCGCCCTCACCGCCCTCTTCCGCGGCGGCCAGTGGGTCGAGACCCTGTTCTTCTGGCTCGCCTCCTTCGGCGGCCTCCTCCTCGTCTACGGCGTCTCGCAGTGGCTGCCCTCGCTGATGAAGGCCAACGGCTACAACCTCGGCTCCTCGATCGGCTTCGTCATCGTCATCAACCTCGGCGGCATCGTCGGCATGCTGATCGGCGGCCGGCTCACCGACCGGTTCGGCGGCTCGCTCATCTCCGCCATCTGGTTCGGCGCGACCGCCGTCGGCGTCTACTCCCTCAGCGTCAAGATGCCGCTGCCCCTCACGTACACCGTCGTCTTCCTGACCGGTCTGTTCCTCTTCAGCGCCCAGGCGATGATCTACGCGACGGTGGCGCACCGCTCCGAGGACGACAACCGCGCCACCGCGGTCGGCTGGACCTCGGGCATGGGCCGCTTCGGCGCCGTCTTCGGCCCCTGGCTGGGCGGGCAGCTCCTCGCCACCGGCTCGACCACCGCCGGCTTCACGGCGTTCGCCGCCGCCGGCGTCTTCTCCCTGGTGTTCGTCAGCCTGACCGGCCTGCGCCGCGTCAGGACGACACCCCCGGCCACCGCACCGCACCAGGAACTCACCACCACCGGCTGATCCCCGTCCAGGAGAGCAGGCGCCCGGGCGGCACCCGACGAGGGGTCCGCCCGGGCGCCCACGTCCCCGCGCCGCCGCGCGGCGGGTGCCGGGCCCCCCGCCGCGCCGCGCGGCCCGCAATCTCCGTTGCCCCGGAGGTCCCGGGGTGCTGGAGTGAGCCCATGGATCACGTAGCGGTACTTGCCCTGTTCGACCGGGACATGCGGGAGACGGCACGCCCTGACGCGCCGGGCGCCCGGATCGAGCGCGCCGGACGGGTGGTGCGCCAGGTCGGGGCCGAGGGCGGATGGAACGGGGTGATCTGGTCCGACCTCGACGGCACGAACGCCGACGCGGCCGTCGCCGAACAGATACGCCACTTCACCGGCCTCGGCCGGGAGTTCGAGTGGAAGCTGTACGGACACGATCGTCCGGAGGACCTCGGCAGGCGGCTGACGGCCGCCGGCTTCACCGCCCAGCCCGAGGAGACACTGATGATCGCGGAGCTGGGCGATCTGGAACTCGACGCCGAACCGCCCGAAGGCGTCAGCCTGTTGCCCGTCACCGACCGCGCCGGAGTCGACCTCGTGGCCGAGGTCCACCAGCAGGCCTTCGGAACGGACAGCACCCGCCTGCGTCACCAACTGCTCGCGCAGCTCACCGGCGACGCGGACACCGTGGTCGCCGTCGTGGCCCTCGCCGGTGACGTCCCCGTCAGCGCGGCCCGCATGGAACTCCTGCCCGGAGCGCGGTTCGCCGGACTGTGGGGCGGCGGCACCGTCGAGGCCTGGCGCGGCCGCGGCATCTACCGCGCCCTGGTCGCCCACCGCGCCCGCGTCGCGGCGGACCGCGGGTACCGCTATGTCCAGGTCGACGCCTCCAGCCAGAGCCGCCCGATCCTCGCCCGGCTCGGCTTCCAGCCGCTCACCACGACGACACCGTACGTCTACGAGGCGTGATGTCCGGCGCGGTGCCGGGGCGGCCGGGCGCCGATGTCACATCCAGGCCCCCGCGGTCCGTCGCATCGGCATGACCACGCACCAGAACATCCTCCTGGCCGGCGCGAGCGGAGTGCTCGGCCGGCACATCACCCGCGCACTGACCGAGGCGGGCCACACCGTCACCGGACTCGGCCGGGGCCCGGCCAACACGGTCCGCGCCGACATCCTGGACCGCGAGGCCACACTGCGCGCCGTCGACGGCCTGCACTACGACACCGTGGTCCTGGCCGCGACCGCCCTGAGCAGGGCACCTCTGCGCCACCGCGACATGCGGGCCACCGACGCCCTGCGCGTCGACGGCACCGCCCACCTCGTCGAGGCCGCCCGGGCCACCGGCGCCCGCCGGATCATCGCCGAGTCGATGGTCTTCGGCTACGGATACGGCGATCACGGCGACCACGTCCTCACCGAGGACGGTCCCTTCGGCCCCCCAGGAACCACCCCCGCGCTGGAACAGCACATCGCCGCCATGCGCATCAAGGAGCAACTCACCTTCGGAGCCACGGACATGGAGGGGATCGCCCTCCGCTTCGGCCTGTTCTACGGAGCCGGCGGCACGGACACCCTGCTGCCCATGCTGCGCCGAAGGCAGCTCCCCGTGGCCGACGACCACGGCCGGGTGCTGCCGTGGGTCGACCTGGCCGACGCGGCACGAGCGGTGGCCGCCGCCGTGGACCACGGCCGCCCCGGCCAGGCGTACAACGTCACCGACCGCACCCCGCTCGGTTTCGCCGCCCATGTCCGGTCCGTGGCCGAGGAGTTCGGCCTGCCGAAGCCGATGACCGTACCGCTGTGGACGATGCGGCCCCTGTCGTACGCGCACGTGATGATGCGGACGACCCTGCGCGCCTCCTCGGCGAAGGCGGAGCGTGAGCTGGGCTGGACGCCTCTCCACGCGTCGAGCCGGGACGGCCTCGCCGCACTCGGGGCGGCGGCCCGGGAGCACGTCAGAGATCCCGCTGGTACTCCACGGCCCGATGCGTCGGCAGGTAGCCCAGGGCGTCGTTGATCGCGAGCATGGGCGCGTTGCTGTCGGCCGTGTCCGTGAGCAGGCCCGACAGTTCCGGATACCGCGCACGGGCCAGCCGGATCGACTCGGCCTTCATCCACAGGCCGAGCCCGTGGCCCCGGTGTTCGGGCAGGACGCCCGTCCCGTAGTGCTGTGCGTCGCCCCGGCCGTCGCCGGGCACCACGAGCTCCGAGAACCCGACGACCGACTCGTCCGAGCGGTCCAGCACGGCGACGGTGTGGAGGGCCTCGCCGCGCTTGAGCACGGCCTCGGCCACGGCCACCACCCGGTCCACGTCCCAGACGACGGTCCCGTAGTCGGTCTCCTCCATCGGCATGTCGTCCATGGCCCGCCGCGACAGGGCGAAGCCGGCGGCGAGCGCCGGCGGGACCACACCGTCCCAGTGCGTCAACGCGTATCCCGGATGCGGGCGTTCGGCGACCGCGTCGATCTGGGTGAGGTCGAGGTCCGGCAGCGGGAGTCGCGCGTAGGTCAGCGCCAGCACCCGGCGGAAGCCCCGCGCGGCGAGGAACAGGTCACCGGGGGAGCCGGTCCCGGCCTGGGCGACCAGTGACCGCCGTCCGTCGGCCCGTGCCGCCGCCGTCGCCGCGTCCAGGAGGGCGCCGCCCACGCCGCGGCGCCGCTCGGCGGCGTGCACGGCGATCTCCAGCTCGGCGAGGTGCCGGCGGCCCTCGTCGGTGAACAGCCGGACGTACGCCGAGCCCAGCGGTGCTCCTTCGGCGTCCGAGGCCAGCCAGGCCAGGCGGCGGCTGGACGCGGCGGGCTCGGGATCGGTCAACGGGGTGATGCGCGGCGGCAAGGTCGCTCCGGGGTGTCGGGCGTGCGGGTGGGAAGCCCGCAGAACGTAGCCGCACGGGGGAGCGCTCCGCAACGGAATTGACGGGAGCCCGCACGAGCGGCCCCGGCGGGCCGGAGCGGCCGCCGCGCCCGCTCGCTCGGACTCCCGTCAATTCCGTGTCGGTGGCGCCCGCTCAGCGGCGCGCCCTCGTCCGGTCCAGGGCCGCGACGCCCACGGCCGCGAGGCCGATCTGGATGAGCCACTCGATCCAGTCGACTCCCTTGGTGTCGGCCACGCCGAACGCGGCGGCCACGCCCGACCCGATGAACGCGGCCACGATGCCGACCACGATCGTCAGCAGGATGCCGATGCGCTGGCGGCCCGGCACGACGAGCCGGCCCAGTATGCCGATGATGATGCCGATGACGATGGCGCTGATGATGCCTGAGATCTCCATCTCCGCCCCTCCAGGTGGGTCTGTCGCCGCTATGTATCTGCCCTCCGCGGGCGGCGGCCAGTCCGCTTCGGGCCGGGCGCCGTGTCACAGAGCGGCCGATGCCCCCGCCGACCCATATTTTGGTCATGTACCGTTCAATCGCCTGTCGTGCCGGGGACGGTCAACTACCGTTCTACGCGCGCAGACTTGGCGCCCGCACGGCCTCTCCCCACCCCGACGGAGGTTTGCAGGATGCTCGGACTCGGAAGATCCCCCCGCATCACCACGGCAGTCGCCGTGTTCGGACTGCTCGTCACGAGCGCCGCCGTCCAGGCGGCGGCCGTCGCCCCGGCCCACGCGGCCACCCCCCACCGCGTCCTGTTCGACAACGGCCACGCCGAGACCGCGGGCAACGCCGACTGGATCATCTCCACCAGCCAGCCCGACCCCCTCGGACAGGACTCGACCCCGTCCGCCGAGACCGACTGGACCGGGGCGTTGTCCTCGTGGGGCGTCGCCCTTCAGAAGACGGGCGACTACAGCCTCAAGACGCTGCCTTCGGGATCGAGCCTGACCTACGGCGGCACGGCCGCGACCGACCTGTCGAACGTCGACGAACTGGTCCTGCCCGAGCCCAACACGCTCTTCACCACCGCCGAGAAGACCGCCATCATGACGTTCGTCAAGAACGGCGGCGGCCTGTTCATGATCTCCGACCACACCGGTGCCGACCGCAACAACGACGGCTACGACGCGGTCGAGGTGCTCAACGACCTGATGAGCAACAACAGCGTCGACAGCACCGATCCGTTCGGCTTCGCCATCGACTCGCTGAGCATCGGCTCGGACTACCCCGCCGCGGTCGGCGACAGCGCCAACGCGATCCTGCACGGCGCGCACGGCACCGTCACCAAGAGCCTCATCGCGAGCGGGACGACGGTCACCCTCAAGCCCGCCGACAACGCGGCCGTCAAGGGCCTGCTGTACCGCACCGGTTACTCCGGGAACACCGGCGCCTTCTTCGCGACCAGCACCTTCGGCAGCGGCAAGGTGGCCTTCTGGGGCGACAGTTCACCGATCGACGACGGCACCGGCCAGTCCGGCAACACCCTCTACGACGGCTGGAACGACACCGGCGCCACCAACGCCGCACTCGCTCTCAACGCCACCGACTGGCTCGCCGGCACCAGCAGCGGCGGTGGCGGTGGCGGCGGCGGGTCCTGCACGGCCGCCCAACTGCTGGCCAACCAGGGGTTCGAGTCCGGCGCGACGTCCTGGACCGCGACCAGCGGCGTGATCACCGACAGCTCCGGTGAAGCGGCCCGCACGGGCACGTACAAGGCCTGGCTGAACGGCTACGGCTCGGCCAACACCGACACGCTCTCCCAGTCGGTCACGATCCCCACCGGCTGCTCCGCCACGCTGAGCTTCCATCTCCACGTCGACACGGCCGAGACGACCACGACCACCGCGTACGACACCCTCAAGGCCCAGATCGTCAACGGCTCCGGCACCGTGCTGGCGACCCTCGCCACGTACTCCAACCTGAGCGCCGCCTCGGGCTTCACGCAGCGGACCTTCAACCTGGGCACCACGTACGCCGGACAGACGGTCGGCGTCAGGTTCACCGGTACGGAGGGCTCCACCCTGCAGACGTCGTTCGTCCTCGACGACACGGCACTCGACGTGAGCTGAACGGACAGCGGTTCGTCCTGGGGGCGGGTCCGGCGCCGGGCCCGCCCCCGCGTGCCGATCGCCGCCCGGCCGTCCGCGCCGGCCGCGGCTCAGGGCGCCGAGCGGCGTTCGAACACCACGTCGCGAGCCGTGCCCAGTGCCGTGGCCACCGCGCCGAGCAGGACCGCGTCCTCGCCCAGCCGTCCCGGCACGAGCCTCGGGCGCAGCGGCGTGAGGGTGCGCAGGGTCTCGCTGACCGGCGCGAGCAGCAGGTCGACGCTGTGGCCGACGCCGCCGCCGAGCACCACCAGGTCGGGGTCGAGCACCGCGGCCGCCGCGGCCACCGTGTGCGCGATCCGCTCGCCTTCGAGGCGGACCGCCTCCACCGCGGCCGGGTGTCCCTCGCGCGCCGCGTCGAAGACCGTCTTCGCGGTGAGGTGCCCGGTCATGCCGAAATGCCGCGCCGCCTCGACCACGGCCACGCCGGACACCGCGTCCTCCAGCGTCTCGGGCTTGTGCCGCCCGGGCCAGGGCAGGAAGCCGATCTCGCCGGCCCCGCCGTGCGCCCCCGTGAACAGCCGCCCCTCGCTGACGACCCCCATGCCGAGACCCGTGCCGATCATGATGTAGGCGAAGAGCCGGCTGCCCGCCCCGACCCCGTAGGTGTACTCGCCGAGCGCCGCGAGGTTGGCGTCGTTGTGCACCTCCAGCGGGATGCCCAACTCGTCGCGCATCCGGTCGAAGAGGCCGGCCCGACCCCAGCCGGGAAGGTGCATCGCGTACCGGACGCGGCCCTGTTTCTCGTCGTACACGCCCGGCGTGCCGACCACCGCGTGGGCCACGTCCCGCGCACCGGAGTCCGCGACGACCTGACGGGCGGTGGCGACCACCAGG
Organism: Streptomyces sp. NPDC005302; assembly: GCF_040607345.1. Lineage (NCBI taxonomy): Bacteria > Bacillati > Actinomycetota > Actinomycetes > Kitasatosporales > Streptomycetaceae > Streptomyces > Streptomyces sp. NPDC005302. The sequence goes on along the minus strand of NZ_JBEXGN010000014.1, from coordinate 128,580 downwards.
TCGGCCATCGCCCCTGAGGTGCGGGCGCGGTTGCGGACATCGGCGCGGGCGACGACCGAGCCGTCGAGGTCGGCGACCGCGAGACGCAGCCAGCTGCGGCCGATGTCGATGCCGAGCGCGTAGCCGGCCGCGGGGTCGGGCGCGTACAGCACGGCCACCCGGCCGCGCTCCGGCGCGTGGGTGCCGACCTCGTGGACGAGCCCCGCCCCCTCCAGGGCCGCGAGCGCGCTGGAGACCGTGGGTTTGGACAGGCCGGTCTCCCGGGCGAGCTGGGCCCGGGAGGCGGCCCCGCCGGTGCGCAGCCGGTCGAGGAGCAGACGTTCGTTGGTGCTGCGCAGCCGCTTGCGGTTCCAGGTCGGTTCGGGCTGCTCTGCGGAGTCGCTGGCGGGCATCGCACCATTCTCACGCATTCATGACACCCCCTTGACGCATCTAGTAAGGCTCCTTAACTTTATCGGCCGGTCGACGTTCGCGTTCAGCCCCGGCCTGTCGGGGCGAGCGCACGCCGGCCGGTCACCCGTCGTGCCCGATCCGCCCCGGCGGCCGTCGTCCCGGCGGACCGTCACCCCGTACCGCTCGCCGTGCCGTGTCCCGAGGAGGACCCATGTCCGGTAGCCCGCCACCCGACGGCGGATTCGTCCGCCGCGTCGGCCTGTTCCAGGCCACCGCCATCAACATGAGCCAGATGTGCGGCATCGGGCCGTTCGTGACGATCCCGCTGATGGTCGCCGCGTTCGGCGGCCCGCAGGCGGTCATCGGCTTCGTCGCGGGCGCCGTGCTCGCGCTCGCCGACGGACTCATCTGGGCCGAACTGGGCGCCTCCATGCCCGGCTCCGGCGGCAGTTACGTCTATCTGCGCCAGGCCTTCCAGTACCGCACCGGACGCCTGATGCCGTTCCTGTTCGTGTGGACGGCGATGCTCTTCATCCCGTTGATCATGTCCACCGGCGTGGTCGGATTCGTCCAGTACCTGGGCTACCTGGCCCCCGGCATGGGGCGCACCACCGGCGACCTCGTCGGGCTCGCGGTCATCCTGCTCGTCGTCCTGCTGCTCTGGCGCGGGATCGAGCACATCGCCCGGATCACCGCCGTCATGTGGGCCGTGATGATCACCTCCGTCCTCCTGGTGATCATCGCCGCGGCGACGAACTTCAGCGCCCACCTGGCCTTCACGTACCCGGCGCACGCCTTCGACCTCTCGGGCAGCCACTTCTGGATCGGCTTCGCCGCGGGCCTGACCATCGGCATCTACGACTACCTCGGCTACAACACGACCGCGTACATGGGCGCCGAGATCAAGGACCCCGGCCGCATCCTGCCCCGCTCGGTCATCTTCTCGATCCTCGGCATCATGGCCATCTACCTGTTGCTCCAGATCGGCACCCTCGGCGTCGTCGACTGGCACCGGATGACCGACCCCGGCGACATCGCCTCCACCTCCGTGGCCTCGGCCGTGCTGGAGGAGACCTGGGGCAAGGGCGCGGCGGACACGGTCACCGTCCTCATCCTGATCACCGCGTTCGCCTCGGTCTTCACGGGGCTGCTGGGCGGCTCACGGGTGCCCTACGACGCCGCCCGCGACCGCGTCTTCTTCCGCCCCTACGCGAAGCTGCACCCGAAGCACCGCTTCCCGATGCTGAGCCTGGCCACCATGGGAGTGATCACCGCCATCGGGTTCCTCATCGGCCGCCACACCGATCTCGCCACCCTGATCCAGCTGCTGACCACCGTCATGGTGATCGTCCAGGCCCTCGCCCAGATCGTCGCCCTGTCGGTGCTGCGCAGGCGGCAGCCGGGACTGCGGCGCCCGTACCGGATGTGGCTCTACCCGGTGCCGAGCGTCCTCGCCCTCGTCGGCTGGCTCACCATCTACGGCTACGCCGACAAGAACTCCCCGGGCCGCCACCCCATCGAGTGGTCGCTGGCCTGGCTCCTTCTCGGGCTGGTGGCCTTCGTCGTCTGGGCGCGCCTGGAGAAGGTGTGGCCGTTCGGCCCGAAGGAGATCACCGAGGAGTACCTGACGGCACCCGCCCCGGAGACGGAACCCGCCGGCGCGTGAGGGCGCGGACGCCTCCGGACGACGGACACCGGGGGCGTCCCACCTGTTCCGGTGGGCTGGGGGAGAGCGGTTCCGGGGCACACCGGCCGAAGCGGCCCCGTACGGCCCGGCGCGGCACGAACACCTGAGTGCCGGGCCGCGGACGGCGGTTCGGCCCGGCGTCCGGCGGGAGCCCGAGCGCATCGGAGCCCCTGTGGGCGCAGGCCGTCACCCGTTCGGTCCCTCGCCGTCCCTGGAACGGCTCCAGGTCCGCAGGACGACGTCACGGCCCTTCGCCGTACGGACCACCGGATCGTCGTCGGCCAGGACGAAACCCGCCGACCTGGCGACCCCTTCGCTCGCGGCGTTCCCGTCCTCGATGCACAGCACGACGCGCCGCCCGCCGACATACCGGTGGGCGAAGTCCACGGCGAGCCGGACCGCGCGGGTCGCGAGCCCCCGCCCGCGGTGGGCGGCCCCCACTCCGTACGCGAGCTCGACATCGCGCTCGTCGCCCGAACCGGGAAACAGCAGGATCTCCCCCCGGGGCAGCTCACCGTCCGTGGTGATGGCCAGTTGGACGGCCCGCCCCTCCGCACTCTTCTGCTCGGCGGCCGCCAGGTAGGCGAGTGCCGCCGCGGTGTCGAACGGTGAGGCGACCGGAGTCCACCGGTCGATCTCGGGATCGTCGTAGAGGGCGACGAGATCCGCCACGTCGTCGTCGGACCATTCGCGCAGGAGCAGCCCCAGTCCGTCGATACGCAGTGGCCCGGGGAAGTGGAACGTCGGTCGGCTGTTCATCGGACGATCCTTACGCGTCGGGCGGGGGCGGCCAAGGGCGCCTCGTGGGGCACGCCACCCGGGCCGGGGACTGTCGGGATGCGCGGAGGCATGGCCAGGATGGACCCTGGACTTGTTCGGATCATCGGGAGGCCGTGATGTTCGTCCCTTTGGGGGCCCGTGATTTCCTGGACCGCGCCGTCACCGTGTACGGCGACCGTGTCGGCGTCGTCGACGAACCGGACCAGCCCGCCGAGGTCTGGGAGGGGCTGACGTACCGGCGCGTCGGGGAGCTGGCCGGAGCCCAGGCCGCCGGGCTCGACGCCCTCGGTGTCCCGCACGGCGCGCGGGTCGCCGTCGTCTCGCCCAACAGTGCCCGGCTGCTCACCTCGTTCTTCGGCGTCAGCGGCCACGGCCGGGTCCTCGTGCCGGTCAACTTCCGTCTGACGGCGGACGAGGTGAGCTTCGTCGTCGAGCACTCGGGGGCGGACGTCCTGCTCGTCGACCCCGAACTCGCCGACCGTTTCGAGGGCGTCGCCTGCAAGCACCGCTTCACCCTCGGGGCCGCGACGGACGCCGAACTGTACCGCTTCGACACGGAACCGGCCCCCTGGGACGCGGACGAGAACGCCACCGCGACGATCAACTACACCAGCGGCACGACCGCGCGGCCCAAGGGTGTCCAGATCACCCACCGCAACATCTGGATCAACGCCACGACCTTCGCCCTGCACGCGGGCGTCACCGACCGCGACGTGTACCTGCACACCCTTCCGATGTTCCACGCGAACGGCTGGGGAATGCCGTTCGCCATGGCGGGCCTGGGCGTTCCCCAGGTCGTCCTGCGCAAGGTCGACGGGACGGAGATCCTGCGCCGCGTCGCCGAGCACGGCGTCACCGTGATGTGCGCCGCGCCCGCCGTCGTCAACGCCGTTCTGGCCGCCGCCGGTTCGTGGGAGGGCGAGATCCCCGGCCGTGACCGGGTCCGCATCATCGTCGCCGGTGCGCCGCCGCCGACGAAGACCGTGGCACGGGTCGAGTCCGAACTGGGCTGGGAGTTCATCCAGATCTACGGCCTCACCGAGACCTCGCCGCTGCTCACCGTCAACCGCTCGCGGTCCGAGTGGGACGAACTCGCGCCGCAGGAACGGGCGGAGAAGCTGGTGCGCGCCGGTGCCCCGGCCCTGGGCGTCACCCTGCGCATCTCCGCCGACGACGAGATCCTCGCGCGCTCCAACGTCGTCCTGGAGGGCTACTGGGAGCAGCCCGAGGAGAGTGAACGGGCCCTGGCCGACGGCTGGTTCCACACCGGTGACGGTGGATCGATCGGCGAGGACGGCTATCTGACGATCAGTGACCGCAAGAAGGACGTGATCATCACCGGCGGTGAGAACGTGTCCTCCATCGAGGTGGAGGACACGCTCTTCAGTCACCCCGCCGTCGCCGAGGTCGCGGTGATCGGCGTACCCCACGAGAAGTGGGGCGAGACCGTCATGGCCCTGGTGGTGCTCGCGCCGGACGCGGCCGTGACCGAGGACAAACTGATCCAGTACTGCAAGGAGCGACTCGCCGGGTTCAAGGCGCCCACCTCGGTCGAGTTCCGGGACCAGCTGGCGCGCACCGCCACCGGCAAACTCCAGAAGTACAAGCTGCGCCGGCCGTACTGGGAGGGGCGCGACCGGGGCGTCAACTGACCGCGTACGGAACGGACGAGCCGAGGAAGCCATGACCGACAAGCCGGAGTTCGTGTACGTCACCTACATCCGCGGCGCCGCCGAGAAGGTCTGGGACGCGCTCACCGACCCCGAGCTCACAGCGGCCTACTGGGGCCACAGCAACGTCTCCCCGGACTGGCGGCCGGGCTCGCGCTGGGAGCACCGGCGAACGGACGGTTCCGGCATCGCCGACGTGGTCGGCACGGTGGTGGAGAGCGAGCGGCCGACCCGGCTGGTCACCACCTGGGCCGCTCCCGCCGACGAGGGGGACGAGGACGCGTACAGCCGTGTCACCTTCGTCGTCGAGCCGCACGCCGACATCGTCCGGCTGACGGTGACCCACGAGGACCTGCCGGACGAGGACACGCGACGCGAGGCGGCCTCCGGCTGGGCGGCGGTCCTGTCCAACCTGAAGTCCCTGCTGGAGACCGGCAGTCCGCTCCCGCAGGAACCGTGGCTCATGCCGCGCGGCTGAGGCGGCCGGGTCCCGGCGCGACGGCCGGCCCGCCTCGACGGCGGGCCGGCCGGACCTTCCCTTCGCTGCTCGGTCGCGTGACCTGAGAGGCGCTACCTCCGGGCGCCTCTGGTCGCCGTGAGCGCGCACACGGCTCCGAGGGCCACGGCGAGCGCGCCGATGATGATGCTGTTGACCACCACTCCGGTGTCCGGGCTGGAGCCGACGATCCACGGCGAGATGATCATCCACGCGCCCATCGCGCAGATCGCCCAGCTGAGGCCGTACATCCGTTCCGGTGTGACGGTGAACCCGAGGGCCAGCAGCGCTATCGCGATGCCCATGATCAGGTTGTGGGTCACCAGCGCGGGCTGGCTCGACGTGTAGTGCAGGATCCACGGCGACACGGCGCAGTAAAGGCCGAGCAGGAACACCGGCCCGTCCACCAGCGCGACGTCGCGGCCGCCCATCACGCGGTCGTACCTGGCACGCATCTCCGATGCGTCGGGGTGGCCGGTGATGTCGCCGGTGTGATGCGAGACGTTGGCCATGACTCGTCTCCTCCGATCTGGTCCGATCCGATCTCCACGGTCCGGCCGCGCCCGGAGGGGGTGCGGTCAGGACCGCTTACCTTCAGTCTGCTCTTATTTCTCCCTTATGTGTAGGGATGTCGGCTGCGAAAAGAGACCGGGCGCCGACGACCGCGACGTTCGCCGGCCCTGGCCGGTCGGACGTGAACCCGTGTCCTCGTGCCCCGGTCTCCCCGGCCTTCGCGTGCCGCCTCAGAAGGCGATGAGCAGACGGGCGATCGCGCGGCGTGCCCGCGTCGGCGCCTGAGGGTCGCGGTGCAGCTGGATCGCCTGGTCGGCCGCCAGGATCACGCCGCCCAGCTCGAAGACCAGCTGGTCCACATCGGTCCGCTCGGGGAGCTGGCCGGTCCCGATCGCGGTGTCCAGTTCCGCGGTGACGTACGCCGTCCACGCGGTCAGCGCGTCGAGGACCGCGTCCCTGACCGGCCCGGGGCGGCCGTCGAACTCGCTCGCCACCGCGGTGAGGAAGCAGCCCCCGTGCCCCTCGTCCTCGGCCATGTACGCGATCCACTCGTCGAAGGCGCGCGCCAGCCGCTCCGTGCCGGGCCGCGCGCCGACGGCCCGCCCCGGCACCCGCAGCCGGAACCGCTCGACCGCCGCGTCCAGCGTGGCGAGCTGGAGCACCTCCTTGCTGCCGAAGTGGCCGATCACGCCCGCCTTGCTCATGCCCAGGCCGGTGGCGAGGCGTCCGATCGTGAGGCCCTCGAGGCCCTCGGCCGAGGCAAGGGCCAACGCGCTCCCGAGGATCCGGTCGCGGGTGGCGGCGGTTTCGGCGACGGACTTGCGCGGGCTCATGCGGACAGCTTAACCTCACGACCGTTCGCTTTTAGCTTACGAACGTTCGCTATTTTATCCGGAGCGGGCCGGGTCGGCTCGCCCGCCTTGTCGCCCGGCTCCCGCAGCGAGCCCGTCCCGCCCCCGGCAACGCTCCGCCGACGGCATCCGCGAACCCTGAAGGGACTCATCGTGAAGATCCGCCATCTCAACTGCGGTTCCCTGCGCACGATCGACAGCGAGGAGGGAAGCCTGCCCGCCGTCTGCCACTGCCTGCTGGTCGAGACCGACCGCGACGGGCTCGTCCTCGTCGAGAGCGGGATCGGTACGGCCGACGTGGCGCGCCCCGAGGAGAACCTCGGAGCCGGCTTCCTCGCCCGCGCGCAGCCGGTTTTGGACCTCGCCGAGACAGCCCTCCACCAGGTCACCGCCCTGGGCTTCCGGCCCGAGGACGTCCGGCACGTCGTACTCAGCCACCTCGACCTCGACCACGCCGGAGGACTCCCCGACTTCCCCTGGGCCAAGGTCCACCTGAGCGAGGCGGAGCACCGCGCGGCGATGGCGGCACCTGGAACCCACCCCGAGGACCGCGTCCGCTACCGCCCTGCCCAGTGGGCCCACCGCCCGCACTGGGTCACGTACGCGGGGGCCACGGGAGACCCCTGGTTCGGGTTCGACGCGGTCCGCCCGCTGGAGGGAATGGACGCCGAGATCCTGCTCGTCCCGCTCGGCGGACACACGCGCGGCCACAGCGCGATAGCCGTCCAGGACGGCGGGCGCCGGCTCCTGCACTGCGGGGACGCCTACTACTTCCATCGCGAGGTCGACCCCGACCGCCCGGAGGGCCACCCCGGGACGGACCTCCTCCAGCGGCTCACCGAGGTGGACCGGCCCCTGCGGCTCGGCAACCATGCCCGGCTGCGGGAACTCGTCCGCCTGCACGGCGACGAGGTCGAGGTCTTCAGCGCGCACGACCCGTGGGAGCTGGCCAGGTACACGGGCTGAACCGGGGCCGGGACGGCGCCCCGACGAGAGCCGGTCCGCCGCCCCGGCCGCGCCGCGACCGCCCACGGGCGGGACCTCCCTACCGCGCTCCGATGCCCTCCCGTACGGCCTTCCGGGGTCCGCTCACCCGATTTGAGGAAGATCGCGCCCCAGGCAATCCGTAGAGGGCCCAGCTTCGGAATACCACCGAGAGCTCTGACAAGGAGCCGGGCGGGAGGAAACGACGATGAACAGGTCCGCAGACGCGTCGGGCGGCGACGCGGGGCGCGCCGGAGGGCGAGAGGCGGGACGTACGGCCGTGATCGGCGGGGGAGTGGCCGGCCTCACCGCCGCGCACGTGCTCAGCCGGACGCGGTCCGTGGCGGTCTACGAGGCCGACGACCGGCTCGGCGGCCACGCGCACACCCACGACCTCGCCTCCTCCGACGGGCGGGTGCACCGCGTCGACTCGGGCTTCATCGTGCACAACCACCGCACCTACCCCAACCTCCTGCGGCTGTTCGCCGAGCTGGGCGTCGCCACCCAGGAGTCCGAAATGAGCATGTCCGTCCGGTGCGAGGGATGCGGACTCGAGTACGCGGGCGCCCGCGGTCCCGCAGGCCTCTTCCCCCGGCCCGGCAACGCGCTGCGCGGCCCCTACCTGCGGATGCTTACCGAGGTGCCGGCCTTCCACCGGGCCGCCCGCCGTCTGCTCGCCGAGGGCACCGAGAACGGCGAGGACACCCTCACCCTCGGTGAGTTCCTCGTCCGGCAGCGATTCTCCGCCTACTTCACCCGGCACTTCATGACCCCGCTCGTGTCCGCGGTCTGGTCCTGCGACGCCTCCACCGCCCGCCGCTACCCCGCCGCCTACCTGTTCCGCTTCATGGACCACCACGGCATGCTGTCCGTGGGCGACTCGCCGGTCTGGCGCACGGTGACCGGCGGTTCCCGCTCCTACGTCGACCGGCTCGCCAAGCAGCTCGACGCCGTGCACACCTCCGCCCCCGTACGGGCCGTCCGCCGGCACGGCGACGGAGTGGACATCACCACCGAGGACGGCACCACCGCCTCGTACGACTCCGTGGTGATCGCCGTCCACCCCGACCAGGCCCTGCGGCTGCTCGCCGACCCCAGCGGGAAGGAGCGCGAGGTGCTCGGCGCCTTCCGCTACTCGCGCAACGCCACCCTCCTGCACACCGACACGACACTGCTGCCGCGCGCCCGCGGAGCACGCGCCTCCTGGAACTACCTGATGCCGGACTGCGACGCCGGCGCGGACCGGGTCCGGGTGAGCTACGACATGAGCCGCCTCCAGCGGCTCGACGCACCCGAGACCTACGTCGTCACCCTGGGCGGCGGCGACCGTGTCGATCCGACCCGAGTGCTGGCCCGCATGGAGTACGAACACCCCGTGTACACACCCGAGTCGGTCGCCGCACAACGACAACTCCCCGCCCTCAACAGCCCGGTGACCGCCTACGCCGGCGCCTACCACGGCTGGGGCTTCCACGAGGACGGCTGCCGCTCCGGTGTCGAGGCCGCCGCCGCGCTCGGGGTGACCTGGTGACCGCCGCCCCCGCCCTCTACCCGTGCACGGTCGCCCACATACGGACCGCGCCCAGCCGGTACGCCCTGCGCCACCGTACGTACATGTGGCTGACCGACCCGGACCGCCCGCCCGAACTGCCCTACCTGTTGCGCCCGTTGGCCCGGTTCGACCCCCGCGACCACTTCGACGGCGACCAGCCGACCATCCGCGCCGGCCTGGACCGCTATCTCGCCTCGCACGGCATCGACCTGCTCGGCGGTGACGTGCTGATGCTCGCCCACGCCCGCGTCCTCGGCCACGTCTTCAACCCGCTGACCCTGTACTGGTGCCACGACCCCGACGGCACACAGCGCTGCGTCGTCGCCGAGGTGCACAACACGTACGGCGAACGGCACACCTACCTGCTGCACCCCGACGACACCGGGACCGCGCGGACCCCCAAGGAGTTCTACGTCTCGCCGTTCTTCCCCGTCGACGGCGCGTACCGGATGCGGCTGCCCGAGCCCGACAGCAGCCTGAACCTGACGGTACATCTGGAACGCGCGGGAACACGTCCCTTCACCGCGACCGTACGCGGAACGCGCCGGACGGCCACCCTCGGCGCGCTGCTGCGTCAGGCGCTGCGCCACCCCTGGTCCACCGTCGCCGTGTCCGCCGCCATCCGGCTGCACGGCGTCCGCCTGTATCTCCGCGGACTGCCCGTGCAGCCCCGCACCCCACGTCGAACCCAGGAGAACGTGAAATGAGGACAGCCGAGTCCTGCCCCGTCGAGACGCCACGACAGGACACCGACCCGGACAGCCGGCCGGACGTGTTGACGCGACCGGACGCCTCGCGCGCCCGCACCGCCGTCACCCGCGCCGTCCTGCGCCGAGCACTCGAACGCCTGCCCCTGCAGGCCCGGTTCGCCGACGGGACCCGCGTCGGCCTCGGCGGCCCGGTCATGGACATCCACGACCCGGCCGCCTTCCACGCCCGCATCGGCACCTCGGGACTCATCGGTTTCGGCGAGTCCTACATGGCGGGCGAGTGGGACGCGCCCGACCTGGTCGCCGCGCTGACCGTGCTCGCCGGGAACGCGGCCGGACTCATCCCCGCCCCTCTCCAGAAACTGCGGGGACTCTGGGCGCTGCGCCGGCCCGACATCCAGCGCAACACCCCCACCGGCGCCCGCGACAACATCAGCCGCCACTACGACCTGTCCAACGACCTGTTCGCCCTCTTCCTGGACGACACCCTCAGCTACTCCGCGGCGCTCTTCCGCGGCTTCCCCGCCACCTGGGACCTCCTCCCCGCCGCCCAGCACCGCAAGATCGACCGGCTGCTGGACCTCGCCGAGGTCGGCCCCGGCACCCGACTCCTCGAAATCGGCACCGGCTGGGGCGAACTGGCGATACGGGCCGCCGCGCGGGGAGCCCACGTCACCTCGCTCACGCTGTCCCGCGAACAACGCGACCTGGCCCGGCAGCGCGTCCGCGAGGCCGGACTCGACGACCGCGTCGACATCGAACTGTGCGACTACCGCGAGGCCGTGGGCACCTACGACGCCGTGGTCAGCGTCGAGATGATCGAGGCCGTGGGCGAGGAGTTCTGGCCCACCTACTTCGCCGCCCTCGACACCCTGCTCGTGCCCGGCGGCCACGTCGCGCTCCAGGCGATCACCATGCCGCACGACCGGATGCGCGCCTCACGCGACACCTTCACCTGGATCCAGAAGTACATCTTCCCCGGCGGACTGCTGCCCTCCGTGGAAGCCGTGGAGGACGTCACCCGCGAGCACACCACGCTGCGCACCACCCGCAGGGACGCCTTCGGAGCGCACTACGCGGAGACCCTGCGGCTGTGGCGGGAGCGGTTCACCGAGCGGGCCGAGGAGGTCGCGGCCCTCGGCTTCGACGAGACCTTCCGCCGTATGTGGACCTTCTACCTCGCCTACTCCGAGGCCGGTTTCCGCTCCGGCTATCTCGACGTCCAGCAGTACCTGTTCACCAAGGAGGTCCCCATCCCATGAGCACCGCGCCCGTCGCCCGCGCCGTCCGACGCGGCGCCGCCCAACGGCTCGCCGCCCTCGCCGAGGAGGCGCTCGGCGGCCCCCTTCCGCTGCGGGTGCGCGCCTGGGACGGCAGCGAGGCCGGACCGCAGGACACCCCCGTCGTCGTGGTGCGTTCACGACGCGCCCTGCGGCGCCTGCTCTGGCAGCCCGGCGAACTCGGCCTCGCGCAGGCCTACGTCACCCGTGAACTCGACGTCGAGGGCGACCTCGCCGAGGCCCTGCGCGTGATGTGGGGAGCCGTCCGCGAACGCGGCCTGCACGCGCCCCGGATCGGCCTCGCCGACCGGGGCCGGGCCGTCGGCGCCGCCGTGCGACTCGGCGCCGTCGGCCCCCGCCCCCCGACACCCGCGTCCCAGGCCCGCCTGCGCGGCGGCCTGCACAGCAGGTCCCGCGACCGGGCCGCCATCAGTCACCACTACGACCTGTCGAACGCGTTCTACCGCCTCCTTCTCGACGAGACCATGGCCTACTCCAGCGGCTACTGGACGAGCGAGGACCCCGGCTTCGGGCCAGCCGACGCCCAGCGCGCCAAGCTGGAGCTGATCTGCCGCAAGCTCGCCCTCGTGCCGGGAGCCCGGCTCCTGGACATCGGGTGCGGCTGGGGTTCCCTCACCCTGTACGCGGCCGAGGAGTACAAGACCCAGGTCACCGCCGTCACGCTGGCCGCCGAGCAGGCCGCCCACGTACGCGAGCAGGTGCGCGAGCGCGGGCTGGAGCACCTCGTCGACGTGGTGTGCCAGGACTACCGCGACATCGAGGGCGGTGCCTACGACGCGGTCGCCACGGTCGAGATGGGCGAGCACGTCGGCGACGCCGAGTACCCGGCGTTCGCCGCGGCCCTGCGGCGGCTGGTCCGTCCTCAGGGGCGGGTGCTCGTGCAGCAGATGTCCCGGGGGTCGGTCGCCCCGGGCGGCGGCGCGTTCATCGAGGCGTACATCGCCCCCGACATGCACATGCGGCCGCTGGGGGAGACCGTCGGACTCCTGGAGGGCGCCGGACTCGAAGTGCGCTCCGTGGAATCGCTGCGCGAGCACTACGTCCGCACGGTCGCCGCCTGGCACCGCACCCTGGAGGAGCGGTGGGACGACTTCGTGCGGCTCGTCGGTGAGGAGACCGCCCGTGTGTGGCGGCTCTACCTGGTCGGCGGCGCCCTCGCGTTCGAGGAGAGGCGCATGGGCGTCGACCAGATCCTGAGCGTGCGGCCCACACCCGGCGGGGCCGCGGGGATGCCCGCCGTACCGCACACCTGGTACACGGGCACGGACGAGCGATGAGCGGCTTCCCCTGGGCGGCGTTCGCCCAGAACCTCGGGTTCGCGGCCGCCGCCGCGTTCGCCGTCATGCTGGTCACGTTCGCCGTCGCCGTGCACAAGGGCCTGCACCGCATCGTGGACGTCGCCTGGGGGATCGGGTTCACCGCGGTGGCCCTGGTCTCCTTCGCGGCGTCGGCCGGCGAGGGCGACGACGTACGGCGGGCGCTGGTCACGGCCCTCACCGCGGTGTGGGGGCTGCGGCTGGCCGCGCACATCGCGCGCCGCGGCCGGGGACACGGCGAGGACCCGCGCTACGACGCCATGCTCGCCAAGGCCCCCGGCAACCGCGACCTGTACGCCCTGCGCATGGTGTACCTCCTGCAGGGCGCGCTGGTGTGGCTGGTGTCCCTGCCCGTCCAGGCGGCGCAGTACGTGCCGGGACCCGTGACGGGATTCGCCTGGGCGGGCGTGGCGCTCTGGGCGTGCGGTCTGTTCTTCGAGGCGGTGGGCGACTTCCAGCTCGCCCGCTTCAAGCGGGACCCGGCCAACAAGGGCAAGGTCATGGACCGCGGTCTGTGGAGCTGGACCCGGCACCCCAACTACTTCGGCGACTTCTGCGTCTGGTGGGGCCTGTTCCTGTTCACCTGTGACAGCGGCGCCGCGGCGGCCGTGTCCGTGGTGTCCCCGCTGGTGATGAGCTACCTGCTCACCAAGGGCAGCGGCAAGCCCATGCTGGAACGGCACATGGCGCAGCGCCCCGGCTTCACCGAGTACGTGGCCCGGACCAGCGGCTTCTTCCCCCTGCCCCCGAAGACGCGCGGCTGACCCCGCCCGCCGGAAACACGTCGCCCCGCCGGGTCGAACCCGGCGGGGCGACGCGTCTCAGCCGTTCGTCCCCTCCCCCGAAAGACCGGGGGGACGACCGCTCAGGCGGGGAAGTTCAGCAGGGCGACCGGATCGGAGGTGGGCTCGGCCGAACCACCGGCCGGCTCCACGGTGATCCCCATCCCGGACGCCGCGTCCACGGAGCCCTTCATCAGCACCGCCTCCGTCGTACGCGCCGGGTCCATGAGACCGGCGGACCGCATGGTCCCCGCGTCGTTGAACCACAGTTGGTACACCTTGCCGGTCGGCGGCTTCGCCATCCCCGCGGCGACGAACACCGCCTGGTCCCGGCTCTTGGACACCACGACCGTGCCCCGCGCCCCGTCCGCCAATGTCGCCGTACGCGACTTCGCGTCGGGAGCGGCGAGCACCGAGGCCACCTCGTTCGTCCGGCGTTCGGCCTGCCGCGCCTGCTGCCGCGCGTCCTCGGCGCGGTCGTGCTGCCACACCGCCGTGCCACCGAGTCCGGCCGCGGCGGCCAGGCAGGCGGCGAGCGCCCACCGTGCGGGCCGGCGTCCGCGACCGGCCGCCCGCCGGGGCGCGGCGACCGGAACGGTCCGCGGCGCCTCCTGCCGGACCGTGGTGATGCGCCGCATCACGTGCTCCTTGAGCGCCGGAGCCGGCGTCTCGGTGACCGCCATGCCCAGCCGCGCGGCGGCGGCCGTCAGCTCACGGACCTCCAGGGCACAGGACTCGCAGTCCTCGGCGTGCCGCTCGAACAGCTCGCGCTCGTCGTCGGCCAGCGCATGCAGGGCATACGCGCCGGTCAGCGTGTGCAGGTCGACCGTGGTCACGCCGTCACCCCCAGGCAGTCACGCAGTCGGATCAGACCGTCACGCAGGCGCGTCTTGACCGTGCCGAGGGGAAGCGCCAGCAGCTCCGCCACCTCCCGGTAGGTCAGCCCGCGGTAGTACGCCAAGGTCACCGACTGGCGCTGGAGCTCGGTCAGCGTGCGCAGACAGCGCCGCACCTGCTCGCGCTCGAGACGGGCCTCGACCTGCTCGGTCACCTCGTCGTACTCGGGTGTCCTGTCGAGCAGCGCGGCCTTGTGCTCGCGGGCCGCCGACGCCTCGACGGAGCGGACCCGGTCCACGGCCCGCTGGTGGGCGAGCGTGAGGACCCAGTTCATCACCGAACCCCGCTCGGGCCGGTAGCGGGCGGCCGTGCGCCACGCCTCCACCAGCACCTCCTGGGCGACCTCCTCGGACTGGGCCCGGTCGCGCAGCACCCGGCGCACGATGCCGAGGACGGGGCCCGCCACGACGTCGTACAGCGAGGCGAACGCCTGCTGGTCGCCCCGGGCGACCCGGGCCATCAGTTCCGGCAGATCCGGCTCCGCAGACGGGTTTCTCCCGATCTCCACGGCTTCCTTCACGGTGTGGTCCTCCAGGACGCGCTGTTGATTCGCAGGTGATCCGAAGCTGATCGGCCGACGGATTGCCCCGCGGCCGGGAAAGTTCCGGACGGGTCGGTGGCCGACGCGACGCGAAGCGGCCGGCCCGCGGGACCACGGGCCGGAGCAACCGTCGCACGGGCCCGGGGGTCAGACCTCCGCGGGCGACGGCAGACAGCGCCGGAGCTGGTGCAGACCGCGCCGCGCGTGGCTCTTGACCGTGCCCAGCGGCCAGCCGGTGCGCTGGGCGATCTGCGTCTGTGTGAGGTCCTCGTAGAACGCGAGGTGCAGCACCTCGCGCTGGGGCGGGGGCAGCTTGGACAGCTCGTGCCCCACCAGCACACGGTCGAGCACCGCCTCGGGACGGACTCGTCCCTCGTCGGACAGGGCCAGCAGGGCACCGGCCACGCCCACCAGCTCGGTGCGCCGGGTCCGCGCGGACAGGGCGTCGGCGATCTTCCGCCGGGTGATGCCCACGAGCCAGCCGGCCAGTGTGCCGCGGTCCGGACGAAAGCCCCGGCCGCCCCGCCACACGGCGAGGAACACCTGCTGCGTGACGTCCTCCGCCTCGCGGGGGTCGCCGAGCGAGCGCCGGGCGAGGGTGTGGACCAGGGGCGACCAGCGCCGGTAGACGGTGGCGAGGGCGGTCTCGTCGCCCTCGGCGATGCCGCGCGCGAGGTCGGCGTCCGTGCCCGGGCCGGCAGGCCCGGCGGACCGCTGTGCGGTGGTCGCATCTGCGCTCATGGCACGCTCCTCGCTCCGGGCACCTCCTGCTCCGGGCCCTGACACCCCATCGTGTGAACCGTTGGACAGAAGCGACAACTCGCATCGTTTCTGCGTCGTATAGTCGGCCGTATGGGTGAGAGCCGGTCGGATCAGGAGCGGGGAGCGGGCGCCGTGTCGGTCGACGCGGGCGTCACCACGGGAGCGCTGGCCCGCCGGCTCGGCGTGTCACCCACCACCCTGCGGTCCTGGGACCGCCGGTACGGCGTGGGACCCGCCGTCCGCTCCGACGGACGGCACCGTCGCTGGGCGCCGCAGGACGTCGCGATGCTGGAGGAGATGTGCCGGCTGACCTCCGCCGGCGTACCGCCCGCCGAGGCGGCCAGAGCCGCGAAGGAGGGGGCCGACCCCGCCCCGGCCGAGGCGAAGCCGCCGACGGACGCGTACCGGCCCCGCTCGAAGGCGGCGGGCCCGCTGCCTCTCGGTGACGCCCGGCAGGAGTGCAAGGGACTCGCGCGCGCCGCCGTACGCCTCGACGCGCCCTCCGTCGACGACCAGCTGACCTCGCTCGTCGAGCGGCACGGCGTGGTCGTCGGCTGGGAGGAGGTGATGGTGCCGACCCTGCACGCGGTGGGACGCAAATGGGAGTCCGCCGGCGACCGTTACGTCGAGGTGGAGCACCTGCTGTCCTGGCACATCTCCCGGGCGCTGCACCGCGCGTCCGGCCCGTCGGACCCGTCCGGTCAGGACAGGGCCGCGGCCGGACCGGTCGTGCTGGCGTGCGTCCCGGGCGAACAGCACTGCCTGCCGCTGGAGGCACTGCACGCCGGACTGGTCGAACAGGGCCTGCCCACCCGGATGTTCGGCCCGGCCGTGCCCCCGGAGGCGCTGACCGCGGCGGTACGGAGGCTGGGCCCGCTGGCCGTCGTGCTGTGGTCGCAGACGCGCTCCACCGCCGACCGCCCACTGGCCCGGCACATCGCCGCCACCAGTTGGGGAGTGAAGGGCGCCCGCCGCAACCCCGTCGTACTCCTGGGCGGACCTGGCTGGGCCGGGCGGCCGGAGCAGGGGATGCTCCGGCCACCGGGACTGCGGGACGCGCTCACCACGCTGGCGAGCCTGGCCGCGGGCTGAGCCGAGCGGTCAGCGGCGCGTGAGAGGCCCCGGAAGGCGCCCGCACACGCCCGTGTTCACCCCACCGTCGGCGTCGGCGACGGCTTCGCGGCCCCCGACGACCCGCTCGCCGGAGGTGTCAGTACGACGGTCGGCTCGCCGGGCTGCGGCGGGGGAGGTGTCAGGTTGCTCTTCGGCAGCTTCGGGTCCGTCGTCTCCTGGACGATCACCTGGTCGAAGTTCACCAACCCGGTCTTCTCCATCACCGTGATGTGGTCCAGCACCGTGGAGTTGGCCTGGTTGGCGAGCTGACGCACCAGCGTGTTCTGGGTCGTGGCGCGGACCTTCGCGATGACCGAGAAGATCTGACCGTGTGTCACCCGCAGGATGTTGGCGAGGTCGGTGTCGAACTTCTTGCCGCTGTCTCCGCTCAACGTCGCGACGAATCCCTGCTGTTGCGGCGACGGCTTGTTGGGCAGGGTGATCCCCAGCTGCTGGGCGATCTTGCGGCAGGCCGCGTCGAGGCCCGCGTGGCCCGAGACCAGATGCTGCCCCGCCGTGCGCACCGACGGAATGGTCCCCTTCTCCAGGGCCAGTTGACCCACCGGGTACTCCCACAGGCCGGCCGCGCGCACCTTGACGACGAAGTCGCGGTCGGCCTCGGTCAGCGGCCCGGACGGTGTGTTCGCGATGATCCGCGTCGAGGCACTGGACGTGGTCTGCACGCCCAGCATGGCCGGGTAGGCGAGCGCGGCGAGGGTCAGGGTCAACGCACCGGTCACGAAGAGTGTTCCCGCGTTCCGTGCGATGCGCATCGAGCCTCCAGGCGGCCGGGGCGGCGTCCGGAGCGGGACGCTCCGGCCCGCCGCGCGATGGATCCGGTGCTGATGGATCCGGTACGAGTGGTTCGGACGCCCACCAGTACGGCCGCACACCGAGGAGAAATCTCTACGGAGAGTAAAATCCTCGGGGGTTGCGCCCGGCCGTCGAGTCGACGCACGGGTGCCCGTACTCGATCCGGCCCCGCACACCACCGCCCGTCACGCCACCGGCGTCGGAGGTGAGTACCAGGACCCGAACGCCGGCGGGGCGGGGAGCGACGGTGCGCCGCGTCAGTCGGTCAGACCGCGGCCTTCCCTGAACCGGGCCAGCCCCTCGGACAGTTCGACGATCGGGTCCGGATAGTCGAAGGCCGCCCGGTCCAGGCCCTGGAGCTTCCACGGCTCGTGCACCGCGCGCCCCTCCAGGCCCGCCAGCTCCGGTACCCAGCGCCGCACGTACTCCCCGTCCGGGTCGTAGCGCTTGGCCTGCGTCACCGGATTCAGGACGCGGTTGGGCCTGCTGTCCGTGCCCGTGCCCGCCATCCACTGCCAGTTGAGCTGGTTGTTGGCGACGTCGCCGTCCACCAGCAGGTCCAGGAAGTGCCGGGCGCCCACCCGCCAGTCCACGTACAGCGTCTTGACCAGGAAGCTCGCCGTGAGGAGCCGGCCCCGGTTGTGCATCCAGCCCTCGTGGCGCAGCTGGCGCATCGCGGCGTCCACCACCGGATAGCCGGTGCGCCCCTCCCGCCACGCCTCGATGTCCTCGCGCGCCGCGTCCTGTGAGCGCCAACGGTCGTGCCGTGTGCGGTAGTCGGCGGTGGACGCCTCGGGCCGGACGGCGAGCACCTGGTGGTGGAAGTCGCGCCACGCGAGCTGCCGTACGAACGCCTCCGCGCCCGGGCCGCCCGCCGCGGCCGAGCGGTGCACCAGCTCGACCGGCGAGAGGGTGCCGAAGTGCAGGTGCGGGGAGAGCCGGGAGGTCGCGTCGCCCGGAAGATCGTCGTGACGGTCCTCGTACGACCCGATCCCGCTCCGCAGCCAGGCCGTGACCCGCCTCCTGCCCTCCGTCTCACCGCCGGCGGCGAGATCCGGGGACACGCCGGACACGTCCGAGCGGGCGGGGATCTCCTCCGAGCCGACGCCCTCCGGTACCTGGATGGCCCGGGGAGCGGCGACCGCGTCCCGGAGCGGCTGCCGCGCCCACTGGCGGTGGTAGGGCGTGAAGACGGCGAAGTGGTCCGAGGACGCCGGGGTGACCGCGCCGGGCGCCACGGCGGTGACGACCGTCTCGTGGACGTGCAGCCGGCGGCCCTCGGCCTCCAGCGCCGCGCGCAGCCGTTCCTCCCGGCGGTGCGCGTAGGCGCTGACGCCCGCCGCCATGTGCACCTCGTCCGCGTCGGCCTCGGCGACCACCTTGCACACCTCGGCCACCACCTCACCGGACCGCACGACCAGCCGCCCGCCGCGCTCACGCAGCCCGGCGTCCAGATCCGTCAGGCAGTCGGCGAGGAACGCCATCCGGTTGGGGGCGGTGAACCCGGCCTCCGCGACGGCCTCGTCACGTACGAACAGCGGCACCACCGCGTCGGAACCGTCGAGCGCGGCCCGCAGCGGTGGGTGGTCGCGCAGGCGCAGGTCCGAGGTGAACAGGACGATCGAGAGGGTCATGGCGTTGCTCCGGTGCAGGGCTGCGAGGGTACGGCGTCGATCTGCTTCTGCTCGGCCGGCATCGCCGGATGCGTGCTCAGGGGGTGAGCGCGGGTTCCTTCACCCCGCTGGGCGCGTTCTTGGCCGCCGCCTTGGCGATGTTGCGGGCCATGCCGCCGAACACGACGGAGTGGAAGGGCGAGACGCTCCACCAGTACAGGTGGCCGAGCAGGCCGTGCGGATGGAACAGGGCCCGCTGCCGGTAGCGGGTACGCCCGTCGTCGTCCTTCTCCGCGTACATCTCCAGCCAGGCGAGGCCCGGCAGCCTCATCTCGGCGCGCAGCCGCAGCAGATGGCCGGGCTCGATCTCCTCCACCCGCCAGAAGTCGAGGGAGTCGCCCACCCGCAGCCGGGTCGCGTCCCGGCGGCCGCGCCGCAGCCCCACCCCGCCCACCGCCCGGTCGAGCCAGCCGCGCACGGCCCAGGCGAGCGGGAAGGAGTACCAGCCGTTGTCGCCGCCGATGCCCTCGATCACCCGCCACAGCGCCTCGGGCGAGGCGTCGACGGTCATCTCCCTGCGGTCGGTGTACAGGCTGCCGCCGGCCCAGTCCGGGTCGGTGGGCAGCGGGTCGCTCGACGTGCCGGGGTAGGAGGCCGACGACCAGCGCGTGGTGACCTGCGCGTCCCGCACCCGCTGGAGCGCGAGGGCGACCGACGCGTCGAAGCCGATCGGCCGGCCGGGGGGATCGGGCACGTAGCGGGCGATGTCGTGCTCGTGGCACACGACCTCGTGGCGCAGCGACTCGGTGAGCGGCTTCGCGATGGACGCGGGCACCGGTGTGACGAGTCCGACCCAGTGGCTGGACAGCCGCGGAGTGAGCACCGGCACCCGGACGATGAGCCTGCGGGGCAGCCGGGCGATGGCCGCGTAGCGGCGCATCATCTCCAGGTACGTCAGGACGTCGGGCCCCCCGATGTCGAACGCCCGGTTGACCTCGGCGGGCATCGTGGCGCTGCCGACCAGGGTGCGCAGTACGTCGCGTACGCCCATCGGCTGGATCCGGGTGCTCACCCAGCTCGGCGTCACCATCACCGGCAGCCGTTCGGTGAGGTAGCGCAGCATCTCGAAGGAGACGGAACCGGAGCCGATGATCACCGCGGCGCGCAGCACGGTGGTCGGGACGCCCGAGTTCAGCAGAATGCGCCCGACCTCCGCCCGTGACCTGAGGTGCGGTGACAGTTCGTCCTCCGGCACGCCCACGGGGGTGAGGCCGCCCAGGTAGACGATGCGCCGGACGCCCGCCGCCTTGGCCCGCTCGCCGAAGATCCGGGCCGCTCTGCGGTCGGTCTCCTCGAAGTCGCGGCCCGAGCCGAGAGCGTGCACGAGGTAGTAGGCGACGTCGATCCCCCGCATCGCGTCCTCGACGGACTCGGCGTCCGTGACGTCCCCGCGCACCACCTCGGCCTCGCCCGCCCAGGGATAGTCGCGGAGCTTGGCGGGGGAGCGGGCCAGACAGCGCACCTGGTGCCCCTCGGCCAGCAGCTCGGGGACCAGCCGTCCGCCGATGTAGCCGGTGGCACCGGTCACCAGACACCGCAGTCCGGTGCGGGTGTCGTCGTCGCTCATGGGTCCTCCGTCGCTGTCCGCCGTAGCTCCCGGTCCGTTCCCCCTCCTGATCCCTTCCACGCGGGCGCCTCCCTCGGATGCGCCGGACGGGCCCTCCCGGCGAGGGACAGCCGTACGGGGCAGGCCCCAGCGACTTCTATAGGCTGAGCGCGTGGCCAGAGCAGACAACTCCGACGACCGGGCGGGTGAGCCGGACCCCGGTGGGGGACCGGAGCGCGAGCGCGCCGCGCCGACGGACCTCCAGGCCTTCGCCGTGCAGCTCCGCCGGATGAACGGCGAGGTCAACCGCGTGGTCCACGGCTTCGCGGGCGAACACGGACTGCACGCCACGGACGTCCAGGCGCTCGCCGCGATCCTCGACGCCCCCGAGCCGCTCACCCCCGGCCGGCTCAGGGAACACCTCGGGCTCACCTCGGGTGCCGTCACGGCCTGCCTGGACCGGCTCGAACGCGCGGGCCACATCCGGCGCGTCAGGGAGAGCCCCGACCGCAGGGTGGTCCACCTGCACTGGGTCCCCGACGCCAAGTCGGCGGCCCGCGCCCACTTCCGGCCGCTCGCCGAGGTCACCGCCAGCGTGCGGTCCGGCTTCAGCGAGGACGAACTGTCGGTGGTCCTGCGTTTCCTGACGGCCATGAACGAACAGCTCTCCGGCGTACGGTCCCCCGGGCGCTGACAGCCGTCGGCCGGTCACGCCGACGCGTGGCAACCCCCTGGCGCCCGCCGCATCCGGAAGGGTGTCGTCTCCGGAAGCACCTCCGTGGTCTACGATCTGGCCGCGAGATAACTCAATGATTGAGATTGTTTTTCATTGAGATATCTGGACACCCGAACGTCGAATGCCGTGCTGCCGTGACACCTGGAGAGCGATGTCCATCACCCCACGACGGGCCCTTTGGCTGATCCCCGTCGTCCTGCTCGTCGCCTGGCTCGGCATCGGGGGAACCCTCGGCCCCTACGCCGGCAGACTCGGCGAGGTCGCCACCAACGACCAGGCCGCCTTCCTGCCGCGCAGCGCCGAGTCGACGAAGGTGGTCACCGAGCAGCGCGCCTTCCAGCAGGACGAGACCCTGCCCGCGATCGTCGTGTGGACGGTGGACGGTGGAGGACCCGCCGGGGGCGGGCGTCAGGCCGCGGCGACCCGCGCGCTCACCTCCCTCGCCGGTGCACCTGGGGTGGTCGGCCAGGCGTCTCCCGCCCTGCCGTCGCGGGACGGCAAGGCGCTGGAGGGGGTCGTCCAGCTCCGGCCCGATCTCGGCGACAAGCTGCCCGACACCCTCGACCGTGTCAGGACCGCCGCAGACCGCGTCCCGGGAACGACGGCGCGCATCGCCGGGCCCGCCGCCAGTCAGGCCGACCTCTCCGACGCCTTCGCCGGCATCGACGGCCTGCTGCTCGGTGTGGCCCTCGCGACCGTCCTGGTCATCCTGCTGCTGGTGTACCGCAGCGTGCTGCTGCCCTTCGTCATCATCCTCGGCGCGGTGTTCGCGCTCGGCCTGGCCTGCGCCGTCGTCTACGTCCTCGCCGACCACGGCGTGGTCCGGGTGGACGGCCAGGTGCAGGGCATCCTCTCCATCCTCGTGATCGGCGCGGCGACCGACTACGCCCTCCTGTTCACCGCCCGCTTCCGAGAGGAACTCGCCCTGCACGACGACCGGTTGACCGCCGTCCGAGCGGCGCTGCGGCAGTCGTGGGGTGCGATCGTCGCGAGCGCCGGGACCGTCGCGCTCGGTCTGCTCGCCCTGCTGCTCAGCGACCTGACGAACAACCGGGCGCTCGGTCCGGTCGGCGCCATCGGCGTCGTCTGCGCCGTACTGAGCACGCTCACCTTCCTGCCGGCCGTCCTGGTCCTCCTCGGCCGCGCCGCCTACTGGCCGGCCCGTCCCCGCCCCACCGCGGACGCCGGGGCGGGCGGCGGGGTCTGGCGCCGCGTCGCGGACCTGGTGGACCGCGCGCCCCGCAAGGTCTGGGCGATCGCCCTGGTGGGCCTCCTCGCCTGCGCGGCCTTCGCCCCCACCCTCACGGCGAAGGGCGTCCCCCTCGACGAGATCTTCGTCGACGAAGCGCCCTCCGTCGCCGCCCAGCAGACCCTCTCGGAGCACTTCCCCGGCGGCTCCGGGAACCCCGCCGTGATCATCGCCGACGCCGGCCGCGTCGCCCAGGTGACCAGCGCGGCGCGCGCCACGGACGGCGTCGCCTCGGCCGCCGCGGTGACGGAGTCCGGGCGGCCCGGCGGGGGAGAGCCCAAGGTCGTCGACGGCCGGGTACGCGTCGACGTCACCCTGCGGTCCGCCGCGGACAGCGACACGGCCAAGGACACCGTCGCCCGGCTGCGCGAAGCCGTCCACGCCGTCCCGGACGCCGACGCGCTCGTGGGCGGCTACACCGCCCAGCAGTACGACACCCGGCAGACCGCCGAACGGGACCGCACCCTGATCGTCCCCGTGGTCCTCGCCATCATCCTGATCATCCTCGCGGGCCTTTTGCGCTCGCTGCTGATGCCGCTGCTGCTGGTCGCCACGGTGGCGCTCAACTTCGCCGCCACGCTGGGTATTTCGTCGCTCGTGTTCCGGCACGTCTTCGGCTTCAGCGGCACTGACGCGTCCGTGCCGCTGTACGGCTTCGTCTTCCTCGTCGCCCTCGGTGTCGACTACAACATCTTCCTGATGTCCCGGGTCCGCGAGGAATCGCTGCGGCACGGCGTGCGCCAGGGGGTGCTGCGCGGACTCGTCGCCACCGGCGGGGTGATCACCTCGGCCGGTGTCGTCCTCGCCGCGACCTTCGCGGCCCTCGGGGTGATCCCGCTGGCCTTCCTGGTGCAGATCGCCTTCATCGTCGCGTTCGGCGTCCTGCTCGACACCCTGGTGGTGCGCTCGCTTCTGGTGCCCGCCCTCGTCCGCGACATCGGCCGCCGTGCCTGGTGGCCGGGGGCGCTCAGTCGCGAACCGGCGTCCGTGCCCCGTCAGGGCGAGCGCGTCCGGGTATGACGAGGCCCGCCCCGCGCCGACCGCGCGGGGCGGGCAGGTCGCTCGTTCGGCGGCGCACGCGTTCACCGTCCGCCGACGGGGGCGCACCGACCTGACATGTCTCGGAGAAACGCGGGCAAGCGCATTCCACGGGACCCGTCGCTCCGGGTCCGAGGTCAGAGGTGGAGGTGCCTGCCGCTATGGGGACAAAGGTGCTGGAACGATTTCCCGCGGGAGCTCCTCGCGGATCGTGGTCGGCTGAGGAGTACGCGGCCCGGCGCCGCACCGAGGGACTGCCGGCGACGGTCGTGATGGACCTGAAGTCGGACGCCTTCCTCGTGGTCGTCCCCCTCGGGGAAGAGGACTGATCCCCGCAGTGCGGGGCCGGGCCCGCTCAACGGCTCGCCCTCTCACCGACGGGGGCCAGTGAAGAGCCGTTCTCCAGACGGGCGGTCACGTTCGGACGCGCACCCTCCGGTGCCCGCACCGCGAGCGTACGGCCGTCCCGCCGGGCCCTGACCGCGCCGGTCACCTCGATCCCGGTGACGGCCCGGCTGCCCGCGGCGAGCAGGTACCAGTGACCCGCGTCCGACCGCCAGTGCGCGTCCGCCACCACATGCTGGCCGAACCGGCTGCAGGCCGCGGTGGACCTGGCCCGCGCGACCTCCCGGGCCGGAGCGGACGGCGAGGACGCCGGCAGCCTCAGCAGCACCCGCACGTCTCCGGGGCCGCGCCAGGTGCCGGCCCGCGCGCAGGCCCACACCGCGTGCCCGCCGTTCTCCGGCAGGTCCTGCTCCGCGAAGTCCCAGGCGTTCACCTCCCGCACGCCGCTGCCCCGCAACTTCTCCAGCCCGCACGCCATGTGCGCCCACGCCACCAGCGCCGGTGTGCCCGTCGCCTCCCGCGGCTGGCGCGCCGGAGGCGTTCCGTGACCCGGCAGCGGCGTGTACGTCAGATGAACCGGCGACAGTTCGCCCAGGTCGGTCAGCAGGAACGCGTGCTTCTCCACGATGCGCTCGGACGACCGGAGTTGGAGCACCGGCCGCCGGTCGCAGGCCGCGCCGCCCGAGGGGGCGGAGAGCGGCTCGGTGACCCCGTCGCGCGCGACGTCCACCGGGCGGGCGGGGGAGTCCGGACGCGTCAGGTCGCGCGTCTGCGCCTCGGCGATCCAGGGGGCCAGCAGGAACCGGGTCCCCCGTGGGCCGCGTCCGACGACCAGGGCGGCGGCGGTCGTCACGTCCGCGTCGTCGGTCCGCGCGAGGGCCAGCGTGCCGCGCCCGGAGCCGTCGACGGGTTCGCTGTACCGCACCACACGCTGTCCGTCGTGCAGCAGGACCACGGCGTCGCCGTCCACGTTCCCCGCGTACAGCAGCCGGGGCGCCCGGGGCGGCGGGTCCATGGACGTGGTCGCCGTCGTCGTGACCCGCGCGGCGCGGGCGGGCCGGGCCCAGGCGGACAGCGCCCGGCGCAGCAGGCCCCGGTCGTCGGCGCGGGCCCCGCGCGCGGGCCACGCGGTGAAGTCGACCCGGGAGGTGTCGGCCCAGGAGTCCGAGGGCGTACGGACGAGGTCCGCGGGGCCGGGCAGCGACGCGCCCGCCGGGACGCGGCCGGACGACGGGCCCGAGCCGGGCAGCGAGACCGCCAGCAGCACCCCGGTGAGCGCGACGACCGACAGTGCGCCCCACAGGACGCGGAAGCGGCGCCGGCGGCGGAGCAGGTCGGTGGGCGCGGTCTGCACGGTGCAGGCGTCGAACTCCCGTGATCTGAGCAGCGTCTGCGCCGCCTTGCCGGCCGTCTCGCCGAGCCGTGCGGCGGACCTCAGGGCCGCCTCTGGGTCGGCGGTCCCAGCCGCCTCCAGCAGGGTCCTGATCGCCGGTTCGGTCCGGCCGTCCACGCTGCGCAGGACGAAGGCGGCGCGGCCCGCGGCCGTCGACCCCGACAGGGCCTGGCCCAGTGCGATCTCCTCCGCACCGCCCGCACGGGGGAACAGCCGCAGCCCCCACACGACCGGCAGGGCGGGGATCAGAGTGCGCGGTGGCGGCAGCCGGCGGGGCCAGCCGCGCGGTGAGCGCCCGTACGCGATCGCCGAGCGCAGGACCGCGGTGCGCAGCCGGTCCTTCTCGGCCACGGACCGGCGGGCCGTGCCGCGGGGCGTCGGCACGTGCGGCCCGGGAAACCGTTCCCGTGGGCCCGGCAGCGAGCGCTGCACCAGCGAGTGGGCGACGAGGATGCGGCGATGCCTGTTCAGCGAGGGAGGCAGCGTGAGGTACGCGAGACGCACCAGGTCGCTGTACTCCTCGACGAGGGCGGTCTCGGCCCGGTCGAGTGCTGTCCTGCCGCGGAGGACCGCACGCGGTAGCGAGGGGATGGGCATGGAACGAATGCCTTCCGAAGGAGCTGACGTCGTGTCACGCCGCTCCGTCAAACGAGTGACTCATCGGATGGTCACAGGACGGCGGTCCGAGGACCGCGTCCGAAGCCCGTTCCGCGGAGGCACGGGAGCTTCCGCGAAGAGAACCGGGCACGGTGCTTCGGCGACTGAGCCGGCAGGGGAGGCATCGACGGGGAAGCGGTGAGGGCGGTGAAGCCGGGGAAGCGGCCAGGCGGTGAACGTGCCGAAGGAGAGCGCCCTGCGGCACGTTCCGCGCTCGCCCGTGATCTTGGGCGGCCCGTCCTGCCGTCCGGGTCGGCACGGCCGACGCGACGCGACGGGCGGACGGCGTGCCGCCACCCGTGGAACCGGTCCGGGATGCGAGACCTGCCCGCCGTTCCTTGACTGCTCCGAGCGGGGGCTGCGACGATCGGCGGCATGATGATGCGACTGGACCTCACGCGGCGACGCCATGTCGACCTCGCGCGTGTCTCCAGTTCCTTCTGTCGTCGCGACGTCTGACGGTCCCCACGGCAGGGTCCCCTTCGCACGGACCGTTTCCCCCGCGCCGGCCTCGCGCGGCGCCCAGGACGTCTCCGACCCGTCCCCGTCTTGCGCTGGCCTAACTCCCGCCGAGATTCCGGGCCTTGTTCCGGCATGCCCCGGGCGACCGGGCCGGCGATCCGACCGGACGACGCGGTCCGTCGTCACAACCCCGAACCGGCACGGGGCCGTTCCCGCCGCCTGCCGCCCCTCCCGGTCGCCCGCCACCGCGAACTCCCTTTGGAATGAGGACTCATGGCCACCGTCCTGTCCGTCTCCGGCAGTCCCTCCGTCTCCTCCCGCACGGCCAAGCTCCTGCGTCACCTCGACGCCCGGCTCGCCGCACAGGGACACGAGGTGATTCCCCTCGACGTCCGCACGATCCCTGCCGAGGCCCTGCTCGGCGCGGACTTCCGGCACCCCGCCGTGGTGGAGGCGGCCGCGCTCTTCGACCGCGCCGACGGCGTGGTCATCGGAACTCCCGTCTACAAGGCCGCCTACTCCGGCGTCCTCAAGGCCCTGCTCGACCTCCTGCCGCAGTACGCCCTGGCCGGCAAGACCGTCCTGCCGCTGGTCACCGGCGGCAGTACGGCTCACGTGCTCGCCCTGGACTACGCCCTGCGCCCGGTCCTCAACTCCATGGGCGCGAGCCACATAGTCCAGGGCTGGTTCACCCTCGACAAGGACATCACCACGGCACCCGACGGAACCGTCACCCTGGCGCCCGGCACCGCCGAGGCACTGGCCCAGGTGGTGGACCAGTTCTCGGTGGCCCTCGGCCGTACCCCGCTGCTCGCCGCGACCGGATGACGTCCGTGACCGCCCACGTGATCGCCGGCGCCGGACGACGCCTACCGCGCGCCGAGTCGGAGCAGCTCCCCGCCTCCGGCCTGCCCGGCGTCACGTGCACCGGTACTGGCGCGACGCCCGCACCCACACGCTCCACGACCCCGCCCGCCACGTCCTGAACGGCACCGGGCCCCCGCGGCACGGCCTGCTCCGGCCTGCCTCACCCCCCCCGCCTAGCCCCCCCGGTACCCGCGGCACAGCCGCCCGCCCCGCCCGGCCCATGATCGGAGAACATCCGCCGTGTCCCTCACCTTCCACTGGTTCCTGCCCACCAACGGAGACAGCCGGCATGTCGTCGGCGGCGGCCACGGCTCGCCCGCCACCGTCTCCGGCCAGGACCGCCCGCCGACGGTCGCCTACCTGAGCCAGATCGCCCGCGCCGCCGAGGACCTGGGGTTCGTGGGCGCCCTCACGCCGACCGGCGCCTGGTGCGAGGACGCCTGGCTCACCACCGCGATGGTCAGCCAGAACACCGAGCGGCTGAAGTTCCTCGTGGCGTTCCGGCCGGGTTTCGTCTCTCCCACGCTCGCCGCGCAGATGGCCTCGACCTACCAGCGCCAGACCGGCGGACGTCTGCTGCTGAACGTGGTCACGGGCGGTGAGAGCCACGAACAGCGCGCCTACGGCGACTTCCTCGACAAGGACGCCCGCTACCGCCGTACCGGCGAGTTCCTCTCGATCGTCCGGGACTTGTGGGACGGCAAGACCGTCGACCTGGCCGGCGAGCACCTCCGCGTCGAGGACGCACGGCTCGCCCGGGTCCCCGACCCGGTGCCCGAGGTCTACTTCGGCGGTTCCTCACCCGTCGCCGGTGAGGTCGCCGCCACGTACGCGGACGTCTATCTCACCTGGGGCGAACCGCCCGCCCACGTCGCCGAGAAGATCGCCTGGGTCCGCGGGCTCGCCGCGCGCCAGGGCCGGAACCTTCGCTTCGGCATCCGGCTGCACGTCATCACCCGCGACACCTCCGAGCAGGCCTGGGCCGAGGCGGGGCGGCTCCTCGACGGCTTCGACCCGGCGACCGTACGGTCCGTCCAGGAAGGGCTGGCCCGCAGCGAGTCGGAGGGCCAGCGGCGCATGCTCGCGTTGCACGGGGGCGGCCGCGACGGCCTGGAGATCCACCCCAACCTGTGGGCCGGTATCGGCCTGGTGCGCGGAGGGGCCGGCACCGCCCTGGTCGGCAGCCACGACGAGGTCGCCGACCGCATCGAGGAGTACCACGCGCTGGGCATTGACGAGTTCGTGCTCTCCGGCTACCCGCATCTGGAGGAGGCCTACTGGTTCGGCGAGGGCGTGCTGCCCCGCCTCGCCGCACGGGGCCGCTGGCGGCACCCGTTCGCGGCCGGCCAGGCCCCGGCCGCGCAGGTGCCCGTCAAAGGCTGAGCGAACCGGGAGAGGGCGAACCGGGGGAGCGGGAGAGCGGGGAAGGCGCGGCGATCAGGGCGAACCCAGCGAGCCGAGGTGTGCCGCGCGCACCTCGGGCGTCTGCCCCTGAACCAGCAGGAACATCCCCTCGCGCGCCAGCCGTTGGGCGGGACTGCGCAGGTCCATCGCCCGCCCGCCCCCGGCCACGACCGCAGCCGTGGTCGCCGCCCGCATCACGTCGTACGCCCGGGTCTTGCACACGAGCCGCTCGTCGATCCGCTCCGTCGCCACCGGGTGGTCGGCGAGCGCGTACGCCTGCCGCCGCACCTCGTCCAGACGCGCCCGCAGCACCCGCGCGGTGTCCTTCGCCGCGGGGTCGCCCTCCAGCAGGCCGATCGCCGCCGCCGTCACCCCGAACACGGCGGGCGACGCGTTCGTGTTCCTCGGCCGGTCGGTGACCGCCCAGGACGCGTACGGGACGCGCAGCGCCACCGCCTCGTCCGGCAGCCACAGCCCGTCCAGCTCCAGCGAGACCGTGCGGGACGCGGAGAGCGCGGCGAGCCGCATCGGCGGCGACGGGCGCAGCCCCGGCTGCTCACGCGCCTCGGTGAACGCGAACAGGGCTTCGTCCGCGTCCGTCACCCCCGCCAGCAGCATGACGTCGTTGAGTCCCCAGCCCGAGTACCAGGGCACCTTCCCGTCGAAGCGCCAGCCACCGCGCTCCGGGGTCACCCGCACCGGCACCCGCGGATGGGCGCGCAACTGGGCGTACGCCACACCGGACAGCAGCTCGCCGCTCGCGAGCGGCCGGAGCAGCCGTTCCCGTACGGGGAGATCGGCCTTCGCCAGGGTCGCCACCGGTGTGTGGTGCTGGGTCTGCACGAACCACGTCGAGCAGCACGCCCCGGCCAGGATCTCCGCGGTCTCCCGCACCACCGCGGCCGGCGCCGCCGACCCGCCGTACGCCACGGGGGCACTCACCCCGAGAAGCCCGGACGCCCTGACCGCCTCGATGCTGCTCACGGGCACGCCGTCCTGGTCCACCCGCTCCGCGCGGGGCGCCAGCACATCGGCCGCGAGCGTGCGGGCGGCGACGACGAGCGGATGCGGTGTGGCGGTCATCGAAGAAATCTCCCGCTGTCGTCGTGGTGTGTGTCGATCCGGCGCCCTCCCGTTCGTGTAGTCAGTGAGACACCGACCGAGCATCGAGGAGGACACATCATGAAGTACTACCTGCTGAGCGTGATGCAGCCGCAGGGCGAGCCGCCCGCGCCCGAGATCATGCAGGAGATCATGCACAACCTGGAGGTGTTCCACACGGAGCTGCGCGAGGCCGGGGCCTGGGTGTTCGCCGGAGGACTGCACGGCCCGGAGACCGCCACCGTGCTGCGGGCCCGGGACGGTGACGTGCTGGTCACCGACGGCCCGTACACCGAGAGCAAGGAGTACCTGGGCGGGATCTGCCTGATCAAGGCGCCCGACCTGGACGCGGCGCTCACCTGGGGGCGCAAGGCGACCCTCGCGACCACCCTGCCCATCGAGGTACGCCCGTTCATGCACGAGGCCGACGACCGATGACCGTCGACGCCGCCGGGATCGAGGCCGTCTTCCGCGCCGAGTACGGCCGGGCGGTCTCCGTCCTCATCCGCTTCCTCGGCGACATCGACCTCGCCGAGGAGGCGGTCCAGGACGCGTTCACCACGGCGGTCGCGAAGTGGCCGGAGAGCGGCACACCGCCGAGCCCGGCCGGCTGGATCATCACCACCGCACGCAACCGTGCCGTCGACCGGCTCCGCCGCGAGTCCTCGCGAGAGGCCCGGCACGCCGAGGCGATGCGGCTGCACGCCCCGGACGAACCCGCGGAGGAGGGTCCCGTGCGCGACGACCGGCTCCGTCTGATCTTCACCTGCTGCCACCCGGCACTCGCCCCCCAGGCCCAGGTCGCCCTCACCCTGCGGCTTCTGGGCGGCCTCACCACGCCCCGGATCGCGCGCGCCTTCCTGGTCCCCGAGGCGACGATGGCCCAGCGGATCGTCCGCGCCAAGGCCAAGATCCGCGACGCGGGCATCCCGTACCGCATCCCCCGCGACGCCGACCTCCCGGACCGCGTCGAAGGGGTCCTCGCCGTCGTCTACCTCGTCTTCAACGAGGGGTACGGAGGCCGCGCCGACCTCTGCGCCGAGGCGGTGCGGCTCGGGCGCCTGCTCGTCGAGCTCATGCCGGACGAGCCGGAGGCGCTCGGCCTGCTCGCCCTGATGCTGCTCATCGAGGCGCGCCGGCCTGCCCGCACGAGCGCCGACGGCGACCTCGTCCTCCTCGCCGACCAGGACCGCTCCCGCTGGGACCGCGACCTGATCGCCGAAGGACAGGACCTGGTGCGCCGCTGTCTGCGCCGCAACCGGCCGGGGCCCTACCAGATCCAGGCCGCCGTCAACGCCGTGCACAGCGACGCGCCGACCGCGGCCGCCACGGACTGGGACCAGATCCGCCTCCTCTACGACCAGCTCATGGCCCTCGCTCCCAGCCCCGTCGTCGCCCTCAACCGAGCCGTCGCCGTGGCCGAGACCGAGGGACCCGGTACCGCCCTCGCCCTCGTCGAGAACCTCGACCTCGCCGACTACGCCGCCTTCCACGCCGTACGGGCGGATCTGCTGCGCCGGCTCGGCCGCACCGGCGAGGCCGTCGAGGCGTACGACGCCGCCGTCGCGCTGACCGGCAGCGCGCCGGAACGCGCCCATCTCGAACGGGTCCGGGCCGACCTCGCGAACAGCTGACCGCGACCGTACGGGGGCCCGGCCGTGCCGGAGGAGGCGGCCCTTTCGCGGGCGGCCCGGACGCTCACACGCTGAGCGCCTCGCGCACCGACCGCTCCGCGTCCTGGCCGCCTTCCCCGGAGGAGGTCACCCGGCCCGCCTCCAGGACGTAGTAGCGCTGCGCCGCCCGCATCGCGAAGCCGACATGCTGCTCGACCAGCAGCACCGACAGACCGCCCCGGGCCGCCAGGGAGAGGATCGTCCGCTCGATCTCCGTGACCACCGAGGGCTGGATGCCCTCGGTCGGCTCGTCGAGGAGCAGTACCCGGGGCTCCGTCACCAGGGCCCGGGCGATGGCCAGTTGCTGCCGCTGGCCGCCGGACAGCAGACCCGCGCGACGCCCCGAGAGCGTGCGCAGCGCGGGGAACAGGTCCAGCGCCTCGGCGACGGCCTCCCTGCCGCGCCGCCGTCCGTCCGCGACGAGCTGGAGGTTCTCCGCGGTGGTGAGGTGCGGGAAGACCTGCTGGCCCTGGGGGACGTACGCCATCCCGCGGGCCACCCGCTCGTGCGGCGTGCGGCGGGTGATGTCCTCGCCGTCGAGGCGGACCGTGCCGCTCTGCGGGCCGAGCAGTCCGACGGCGGCCCGCAGCAGCGTGCTCTTGCCCGCCCCGTTGTGGCCGAGCACGGCGGCCACCCCGTCCCGCGGAACCTCGACGGACACGCCGTGCAGGACGAGGCTGCGGTGGTATCCGACGTCGACGGTGTCGATCTCCAGCATCACGCCTCCTGTACGGCGGTCGGTGCGGGCACGGTCGCGGCGGGAGTGTCCGCGGCGGAGGGGCCGGGGGCCGGGTGCCCGAGGTAGACCTCCTGCACCTTCGGGTCGGCCTGGACCTGGGCGACCGTGCCCTCGCTCAGCACCCGGCCCGCGTGCAGCACGCTGACGCTGCGCGCGAAGGAGCGCATGAAGTCCATGTCGTGCTCGATCACGACGACGGTGCGTTCCCCGCTGATGCGCCGCAACAGCTCGCCGGTGGCCTGCCGTTCGTCGTGGCTCATGCCCGCGACGGGCTCGTCGAGCAGCAGCAGCCGTACGTCCTGCACGAGCAGCATGCCGATCTCCAGCCACTGCTTCTGACCGTGCGCGAGCGTCCCCGCCGTGCTGTCGGCGAGACCGGTCAGGCCCACCGTCTCCAGCGCGCGGGCGACCGGCTCCGGCACGCCCCTGCGGCGGCGCAGCATGGTCAGGGCGCTCCGGCCCGCGCCCGCGGCGATGTCCAGGTTCTGCAGGACGGTCAGCTCCTCGAACACGGTGGCCGTCTGGAAGGTGCGTCCGATGCCCGAGCGGGCGATCCGGTGCACGCTGCGGCCGAGGAGGTCGGTGCCCCCGAAGCGCACCGAGCCCGAAGCGCGCACCAGCCCGGTGACCGCGTCGACCAGCGTCGTCTTGCCCGCGCCGTTCGGCCCGATCAGGAAGCGCAGATCGCCGGGCCGGACATCCAGGTCCACCCCGTCGACCGCGGTGAACCCGTCGAAACTCACGCGCAGTCGGCGGATCTCCAGTCCCGCCGCCCCGTCGTCCCCGATCTCCGTCATCCCGTGCCTCCGGCGAGTCGTCGGCCCGCGCGGCGCCGCCTGACGACGGCGGCCAGCGAGGCGAGCCCGCCCGGCAGGAACGCCAGGGCGACGATGAACAGCAGTCCCTGGAAGTAGGTCCAGGCCGCGGGGAACTCCTCCGACAGGGCCGTTTTCGCCCAGGCCACGCCGATCGCGCCGAGAACCGCGCCCGTGAGGCTGGCCCGCCCGCCGACCGCCGCGCCGATGACCAGCTCGATGGACGGCACGATGCCGACGAGCGCGGGGGAGATGATGCCGACGGCGGGCACGAACAGCGCCCCCGCGAGGCCGGCCATGCCCGCCGCGACGACGTACGCCACGAGTTTGACGTTGGCCGGGTTGTAGCCGAGGAAGCGCACCCGCTCCTCCGAGTCCCTTACGGCTACGAGGAGTTCGCCGTAACGGCTGTGCAGCAGCTGGCGGGCCAGCGCGATCAGCAGGAGCAGCACCGCGGCGATGACGAAGTACACCATCCGCTGGTTGACGGGGTCGTCGAGGTCGTAGCCGAAGAAGCCCTGGATGTCGGTCAGTCCGTTGGTGCCTCCGGTCGTGGCCTGCTGGCCGACCAGCCAGATCGCGAAGGCCGCGGTGAGTGCCTGGCTGAGGATGGCGAAGTAGGCCCCCTTGACGCGACGCCGGAAGATGAAGGAGCCGAGGATCGCGGCGACCGCCATCGGCAGCAGGACCGTCGCCGCGACGGCGAACACCGGATTCGCGAACGGCCGCCACCACCAGGGGAGTTCGGAGGCGCTTCCGTACAACTGCATGAAGTCGGGCAGCCGGCCGGGTCCGGCGTCCGCGATCTTCAGGTGCATGGCCATGGCGTAGCCGCCCAGCCCGAAGAAGACCCCCTGGCCGAGCGTCAGCAGTCCGCCGCGCCCCCAGGCCAGACAGATGCCGACCGCGACCATCGCGGTGCACAGGTACTTGGCGAGCAGCCCGAGCCGGAAGTCGGACAGCGCGAGCGGGGCTCCGGCGAAGAGCACCAGGGCCGCCACGGCGAACCCCGCCGCCGGGCGGACGGCGGCGAAACGGCCCCGGACACCGGCCCGTTGCTCCGCCTTCGGGGGGAGGGGGGTGATGGTGGTCATACGAGACTCCTCGTGCGCAGCGTGTACAGGCCCTGCGGCCGCCACTGGAGGAACGCGACGATGGCCACGAGGACCAGCACCTTCGCGACGCTGACGGTCGTCGAGTACTCCAGGACCGACTGCAGCGCGCCCAGCACGAAGGCGACGATCACGCTGCCCCTGAGCTGCCCGATGCCGCCGACCACGATCACCAGGAAGGCGTCGATGATGACGTTGGTGCCCATCGTCGGCCCGATCGGACCGACCAGGGTCAGCGCGACTCCGGCGATCCCGGCGAGGCCCGAGCCGATGAAGAAGGCGGTCCGGTCCACCCGGGCGGTGGAGATGCCGGACACCTCCGCCAGGTCCCGGTTCTGCACCACCGCGCGGATCCGCCGTCCGAGCGGGGTGAGCCGCAGTGTCAGGGACAGCGCCACGACCGCCGCCACCGCCAGCGCGAGGATGAACAGCCGGCTGTTGGCGAAGGTGAGCGGGTCGTCACCGCCGACGACCGTGATGTTCCCGGTGAGGACGTCGGGCGCCCGGGTCTGCACGTTGGGCGCCCCGAAGATGTCACGGGCGAGTTGCTGGAGCATCAGGGAGACACCCCAGGTGACGAGAAGGGTGTCGAGCGGGCGGAGATAGAGGCGGCGGATCAACAGCCATTCCAGCAGGGCGCCGAGTGCGCCCGACACGACGAAAGCGACGGGCAGCGCGACGAGGAGCGAGATTCCCGCGCTCGAAATGGACTTCTGCAGGACATAGGTGGTGTAGGCGCCGGCCATGATGAACTCGCCGTGGGCCATGTTGATGACATTCATCTGGCCGAAGGTGAGCGAGAGGCCGAGCGCGATGAGGAGCAGGACGGCACCGATGCTGACGCCGGTGAACAACTGCCCGAGGATCACGGTCATACGGCGGCTCCGGGGAGTCGGGACGCGGGGGCCTCGGCGCCGAGGCCCCCGCGCGACGGGTGGTCAGGAGAGGCCGGAGGCCCAGTCGTACCCCTTCAGGTAGGGGTCCGGCTTGATCGGCTTGCCGGAGTCCCAGACCTGCTCGATCAGCCCGTCGGAGCCGATCCTGCCGATGCGGGCGGTCTTGTAGATGTGCTGGGTCGCGCCGTCGACGGTGACCTTGCCCTCCGGGGCGTCGAAGGTGATGCCGTCGGAGGCGGCCTTCACCTTCTCCGGGTCGAAGGACTTCGCCTTCTCGACCATCGCCTTCCACAGGTAGACCGAGGTGTACGCAGCCTCCATCGGGTCACTGGTCGGCTTGTCCTTGCCGTACCTGGCCTTGTACGCCTTGACGAACGTGGTGTTCGCCGCCCCCGCGGTGGTCTGGTAGTAGTTCCAGGCCGTCAGCTGGCCCGCCAGATACTGCGCGCCGATGGACTTGACCTCCTCCTCGGCGATCGACACCGAGACGACCGGCATGCCCTTGGCCGTCAGGCCGGCGGACTTGTACTCCTTGAAGAAGGCCACGTTCGAGTCGCCGTTCAGGGTGTTGAAGACCGCGTCCGCCTTCGACGCCTTCACCTTGTTGGCGATCGTGCTGAACTCGGTGGAGCCGAGGGGCGCGTAGTCCTCCCCGAGGACCGTCATGCCGTTGGCCTTCGCGTACGCCTTGATCTCCTTGTTGGCGGTACGCGGGAAGACGTAGTCGCTGCCCACCAGGTAGATGCGCTTCTTCCCCTGGGACTTGAGGTAGTCGAGGGCCGGGACGATCTGCTGGTTGGTGGTCGCGCCGGTGTAGAAGATGTAGGGCGACTGCTCCAGACCCTCGTACTGCACGGGGTAGAAGAGCAGCGACTTGTTCTTCTCGAAGACCGGCTTGACCGCCTTGCGGCTCGCGGAGGTCCAGCAGCCGAAGGTGGCCGCGACCCGGTCCTCCCTGATCAGTTTGCCGGCCTTCTCGGCGAAGGTCGGCCAGTCCGAGGCGCCGTCCTCGCTGATCGGCCTGACCTTCTTGCCGAGCACCCCGCCCGAGGCGTTGATCTCGTCGATGGCCAGCTTCAGCGAGTCGCGGACGGTCACCTCGCTGATCGCCATCGTGCCCGACAGCGAGTTGAGCAGGCCCACCTTGACGGTGTCGCCGCCGACGTCCGCCGGTGCGGCCTTGTCGGACGTACCGCCCGCGTCGGTCTTGGCGCCACACGCGGAGAGCGCGAGGACGGCCGCGAGTGCGGCGGCGCCGGCTGCCGTCCGGCGTCGCAGAATTCGGGTACGGCTGGACAATGGAACCCCCTCGGGCTGTGGAGGAGACAACCTCCTGAAGTGCGGTCCACAGCCTCAAGTCACCCTGTTTCCAAGGTGTTTCACCCTACTTTCCCGGCCGTATCTTCCCGCTCTCATGCGGGGTTCGGCGGGGAACGCCCGGGGCAACAGAAAATGCCCCGGGCGGAATTCGGCAGCCGAATTCATGATGCGCCCAAGGCATTCTGATTAGTTCCTGCGGGAAGTATCTTGGCGGACGTGACGGGCTGTCAAGAGCGGGGTTCGTGAAGGTCGAGCTCGGCGACCACGTCGAAGTCCAGCCCCTCCGCCCGCGCCAGATAGATCCGTTGGCGTACATGGCCGTCCCGCAGATGCAGCAGTCCGCGCGGTCCCTCGTACGACACGGTCCCGGCCGCGGCGCCGATCGCGGACACGTCGAGGGTCCTCGCCCGGCCGATGAGCGCGGCCAGCAACAGCACGCCCTCGTAACAGGATTCGCCGAGACTGCCCAGGGCCGGTGCCTCGGTCCCGAACCGGCCGGCGTACTGCCCGTGGAAGTCGAGGGTGTCCCGGTTGGCCAGCGAGGCGAAGAAACCGGCCGTGCTGTAGAGATCGGAGGTCGCCGAAGGGCCGCTGGCCATCAGCATGTTCTCGTCCATCAGCGTGCTCAGCCTGACGCACCGGGCGTCGAGGCCCGCCGCGGCGAACGCCCGGTTGAAGCGCACCGCGTCGCTCCCGACCAGCAGCACGATGACGCCGTCCGCGTCCGCGCGTTCGATGCGCCGCAGGACCGCCCCGAAGTCGTGCGTGCCCAGCGGCAGGTACACCTCTCCTCGCACGCTGCCGCCGGACTCCCGGGCGTACCCGTGGGCGGCCCGCGCCGTGCGGCGCGGCCACACGTAGTCGTTGCCCACCACGAACCACCGGCGCACACTCCGCTCCCGCGCCAACAGGCGCATGGCGGGGCGCAGTTGGTCGCGCGGTGTCTCGCTGGTGAGAAAGACGCCGGCCGTCCGCTCGCCGCCCTCGTACAGCGCGGTGTACACATAGGGGACGCGGTGGGCGATCCTGGGTGCGAGTGCCTGGCGCACCGACGAGATGTGCCAGCCGGTCACCCCCTGGACGGCTCCCACGTCCACCAACGCCTCGACGTGGTCGGCCACTTCGCGCGGTGTGCCACCGCCGTCCACCGGCAGCAGCCGCAGTTCCCTGCCGAGCACCCCACCCGCCTTGTTGACCTCCTCGGCCGCCAGCTGCGCGCACGACTCGCAGGTGGGCCCGAACATGCCCGCCGGTCCCTGCAGCGGAAGGACGAGAGCCACCCCCAACACGGAGTCGTCTGCCGTGAACCACTCGGGCAAAGGCGAAGCGGGCCGGAACATGGCGTCATGATTCCGGCTCCTCACGGTGAACTCCACTCCGTCTCGTAGCATGTACACCCCACGGGAGCGAGGAGCAGGATGCCGACATCGTCGCCGCGCCGGCCCCAGGACCTGATGCACCTGCTGACGCGGGCCGAGCGCCTCGCCGCGCGGCGGCTGGCCGCCGTCCTGGACGAGGACGGCTGCTCCCTCGACGCCTGGCGGGTGCTCGTCCTGCTCTCCGACGGCGCGGGCCACCCCATGACCGCCGTCGCCGAGGCCGTCTTCCTGCCCCCGGCCACCCTCACCAAGCTGGTCGACCACCTCGTCGACCAGAACCTCGTCTACCGGCGGATCGATCCGCACGACCGGCGCCGCGTCCTCGCCCACCTCACGCCGCGGGGCGTGACGTACTGGCGGCGCGTCGACCGGGAGGTCCGGGCGCACTGGCCGGTGCTGGACGACGGGGACGACGCGCTGCTGTGCTCCCTGCTGGAGCGGCTGGCGCGGACACTCGACGCGACGGGCGCCCGCACCACGCTCTGAAGCGGGTCGTCGCGGAAAGTAGTGGCGCGCGCCCGGAATGCGCACCCCCCGTGAAAGGTTGGCATATACATCCAGCTGCGGCCGGTGCCCTCTGCCGGCCGCGGAGCACGTGCGCGTCCGCCCCCCGGCTCGCGCCCCCGACCAGCGAGGCACCGTGAACCACTCGACCACCGAAGAGCCCGCCGACACCGTCGCCCGGCTGCGCGCCACCTTCCGCTCCGGCCGCACCCAGCCGCTCTCCTGGCGGACCGGGCAGCTGGGCC
The DNA here is from genome assembly GCF_040607345.1 of Streptomyces sp. NPDC005302. Classification (NCBI taxonomy): domain Bacteria; kingdom Bacillati; phylum Actinomycetota; class Actinomycetes; order Kitasatosporales; family Streptomycetaceae; genus Streptomyces; species Streptomyces sp. NPDC005302. The sequence continues at coordinate 90,265 of NZ_JBEXGN010000014.1, read as the reverse complement.
GGCTGCGCGAACTGCTCACCGCGCACGGCGAGGAACTGGCCACCGCCCTCCACGAGGACCTCGGCAAGAGTTCCGCGGAGGCCTTCCGTACCGAGATCGACTTCACCGTGCGCGAGATCGACCACACCCTGGAGCACCTCGACGGCTGGCTGCGTCCCGAGCCGGCGCCGGTCCCCGCGCACCTCGGCACCGACGCCACGGCCTGGACGCGGTACGACCCGCTGGGCGTCGTCCTCGTCATCGCCCCCTGGAACTATCCGGTCCAGCTCCTCCTGACCCCGCTCCTCGGCGCGCTGGCCGCGGGCAACGCGGTGGTCGCCAAGCCCAGCGAACTGGCGCCGGCCACCTCCGCCGCCCTGGCCCGCCTCCTCCCGCGGTACCTCGACACCGACGCGGTGGCCGTCGTAGAAGGCGCTGTACCCGAGACGACGGCCCTACTGGCGGAGCGTTTCGACCAGATCTTCTACACGGGCAACGGCACCGTCGGACGGATCGTCATGCGAGCCGCCGCCGAGCACCTCACCCCCGTCGCCCTCGAACTCGGCGGCAAGTCACCGGCGTTCGTCGACCGCGGCACCGACCTGGCCGTCGTCGCCGACCGGCTCGTGCGCGGCAAGTTCCTCAACGCGGGGCAGACCTGCGTCGCGCCCGACTACGTCCTCACCGACCCGGAGACCGCCAGGGCCCTGGAGCCGAAGCTCGCCGAGGCCGTCGCGGCACTGTTCGGCCCGGAGCCGAAGGAGTCCGCCGCGTTCGGACGGATCGTCAACGAGCGCCACTTCGACCGGCTCACCGGACTGCTCGGCTCCGGCCGCACCGTCACCGGCGGTGACAGCGACCGGGCCGCCAAGTACATCGCGCCGACCGTCCTCGCCGACGTCGACCCGAAGTCCCCCGTGATGGGCGAGGAGATCTTCGGCCCGATCCTGCCCGTCGTCACCGTGACGGACCTCGACGAGGCCATCGGCTTCATCAACGACCGCGACAAGCCGCTCGCGCTGTACGTGTTCACCGAGTCGGACACCACGCGGGAGCGGATCGCCGCCGCGACCTCCTCCGGCGGCCTCGGCTTCGGACTGCCGCTCGCCCACCTGACCGTCTCCGACCTCCCGTTCGGGGGCGTCGGCGAGAGCGGCATGGGCAGCTACCACGGCCGGTACTCGATCGAGACGTTCAGCCACCGCAAGGCGGTGCTGGAGAAGCCGCTGGCCTGAGCCGTCGGAGGCGCTCGACGGCCCGACGGGAGCGGAAGGCGCCCCGTCGGCCCGCGGCTTCGTGGGTGCGTCGACGACTCTCCACCCGCCGCACCCCACCTCACGCGCGGGGTGAGGCGCGGCCGAAACACCTCCACCGCAGGGCCCGCCCGGGACCGGGCGGGCCCTGATCGGCGGTATCGCGCTGCGGATCCCCGCGGTTGCGGGCACCGTGTCGAGGGGACCGGTGTGCGCGAGGAGAGGCTTCGATGAAGGCAGCAGTCGTCCGGGCGTTCGGTGAGCGGCTGGTCATCGAGGAACGCCCCGACCCGGAGCCGGGGCCCGGGCAGGTCCGGGTGCGGGTGGAGGCCTCCGGGCTGTGCCACACCGACATCCACGCGGCCCGCGGCGACTGGCCGGTCAGGCCGAGCCCGCCGTTCGTACCCGGACACGAGGGCGTCGGCCTGGTCGAGGCGCTGGGCGACGGCGTCACCCACCTCGCCCCGGGACAGCGGGTCGCCGTGCCCTGGCTGGGCAGGACCTGCGGACGCTGCGAGCACTGCCTCTCCGGCTGGGAGACGCTGTGCGAGCAGCAGATCAACACCGGATACGGGTGCGACGGCGGCTACGCCGAGAAGATGCTCGCCTGGTCCGACTTCGCCCAGCCGGTGCCCGCCGGGATCGATCCGCTGGACGCGGCCCCGCTGACCTGCGCCGGCGTCACCACGTACAAGGCCCTGAAGGTCGCCGAGGTCAGGGCCGGCCAGTTGGTGGCCGTCTCCGGCGTGGGCGGGCTCGGTCATCTGGCCGTGCAGTACGCGAAGATCGCCGGCGCGACCGTGGCGGCGATCGACGTCACCGACGAGAAACTCGCCCTCGCCCGGGAACTCGGCGCCGACATCGTCATCGACGCCCGCGAGGAGGACCCCGGCGAGGTGCTCCGACACCACGGCGGGGCGCACGCGGCGCTGGCCCTCGCGGTGAACGAGGCCGCCTTCTCGGCGGTCTACACCGGGCTGCGGCGCGGCGGTAGGCTCGTGCTGGTCGCGATGCCGGCGCACGGCACGATCCCGGTCCCGATCTTCGACACCGTGCTGAACGGCATCTCCGTGATCGGCTCCATCGTGGGAACCCGGCAGGACCTCGCCGAGGTCTTCGACCTGCACGCGGCGGGCCGGACCCGGGTGATCCGCGAGACCCGGCCCCTCGCCTCGGTCAACGAGTCGATCGACGAGGTGCTGGCCGGCCGGATCCAGGCCCGGATCGTCTTCGACCTCGGCGAGGGAGGGTGACCGCCGTGGCCATCCGCCCCTCCGCACCGCTCACCGGAACCGTGGACGGAGCGGTCCCGGTTCTCCGGTGCCTGCCTCTCGTCCGACCCGCACGGCGCCGCCGCCCCCTCCCGGTGACGCGCCCCCTGCCCGGCCGCCCCGCCCGCCCTGCCGACGTGCTCCCCGATGACCTGCTCGCCGCCGTAGCCCGATGACGTACGGAGTCACCATGCCCGAGCCCGAACACCAGGACAGCACCGCACTGACCGACGACGAACTCCGGATCCTCGACGCCCACTGGCGGGCAGCCAACTACCTTGCCGTGGGCCAGATCTACCTGCTCGCGAACCCGCTCCTCACCGAGCCCCTGACCCCCGCCCACCTCAAGCCCCGCCTTCTCGGGCACTGGGGCACGTCCCCCGGTCTCAACCTCGTCCACACCCACCTCAACCGGGTGATCAAGGCACGCGGGATCGACGCGCTGTGCGTGTGGGGGCCCGGGCACGGCGGGCCGGCCGTGCTGGCCAACTCCTGGCTGGAGGGCACCTACAGCCAGACCTACCCCTCCGTGTCCCGCGACGCCGAGGGCATGGGGAAACTCTTCCGGCAGTTCTCCTTCCCCGGCGGTGTCCCGAGCCATGTCGCTCCCGAGACGCCCGGCTCGATCCACGAGGGCGGCGAACTCGGCTACTCCCTCGCCCACGCCTACGGCGCCGCCCTCGACAACCCGGACCTGCTGGTCACCTGTGTCGTCGGCGACGGCGAGGCGGAGACGGGACCACTCGCCGCGTCCTGGCACTCCAACAAGTTCCTCGACCCGGTCAACGACGGCGCGGTCCTGCCGATCCTGCACCTCAACGGCTACAAGATCGCCAACCCGACCGTGCTCGCCAGGCTCCCCGAGGAGGAACTCGACGACCTGCTGCGCGGATACGGCCACGACCCGATCCACGTCACCGGCGACGACCCCGCCGAGGTGCACCGCGCCATGGCCGCGGCGTTCGACCGGGCCCTCGACCGGATCGCGATCCTCCAGCGCACGGCCCGCGAGGAGGGCGTGACCGAACGCGCCCGCTGGCCCATGATCGTGCTGCGCACCCCGAAGGGCTGGACCGGCCCCGCCGTCGTCGACGGCGAACCCGTCGAGGGCACCTGGCGCGCCCACCAGGTCCCCTTGGCCCAGGTCCGCGAGAACCCGGAACACCTGCGGCAGTTGGAGGAGTGGCTGCGCTCCTACCGCCCCGAGGAACTCTTCGACGACGGGGGGCGTCCGGTCGCCGACGTGCTGGCCTGCGTGCCCGACGGCGACCGGCGGCTCGGTGCCACCCCGCACGCCAACGGCGGCCTTCTCGTCCGGGACCTGCCGCTGCCGCCCCTGGAGCGCTTCGCCGTCCCGGTCGACAAGCCGGGCGTCACCCTGCACGAGCCGACCCGGGTCCTCGGCGCCCTCCTCGAACACGTCATGCGGGAGACCGCCGAACGCCGCGACTTCCGGCTCGTGGGCCCCGACGAGACCGCCTCGAACCGACTGGATGCGGTCTTCCACGCCAGCGGCAAGGCATGGCAGGCCGAGACCCTTCCGGTGGACGAACACCTCGAACGGCACGGCCGCGTCATGGAGGTGCTGTCCGAACACCTCTGCCAGGGCTGGCTGGAGGGATACCTCCTCACCGGTCGGCACGGTCTGTTCTCCTGCTACGAGGCGTTCGTGCACATCGTCGACTCGATGGTCAACCAGCACATCAAGTGGCTCAAGACATCGCGCGAGTTGGCCTGGCGTGCCCCCATCGCCTCTCTCAACTACCTTCTGACGTCGCACGTCTGGCGCCAGGACCACAACGGCTTCTCGCACCAGGACCCCGGGTTCGTCGACCACGTCCTGAACAAGAGCCCCGAGGTCGTGCGCGTCTACCTGCCGCCGGACGCCAACACCCTGTTGTCCGTGGCGGACCACGTGCTGCGCAGCCGCGACTACGTGAACGTCGTCGTCGCCGGCAAACAGCCCTGCTTCGACTGGCTGTCCATGGACCAGGCCCGCGACCACTGCGCGCGCGGCGCCGGCATCTGGGAGTGGGCGGGCTCGCCGGGCGTCGGGCGTGAACCGGAGGTCGTCCTCGCCTGTGCGGGCGACGTCCCCACCCAGGAGGTGCTGGCAGCCGCCGACCTGCTCCGCCGCCACCTGCCCGAGGTCACCTTCCGGGTCGTCAACGTCGTCGACATGACCCGGCTGCTGCCGCGCGAGGAACACCCGCACGGGATGAGCGACTTCGAGTACGACGGGCTGTTCACCGCCGACAAACCGGTGATCTTCGCGTACCACGGCTATCCCTGGCTCATCCACCGCCTCGCCTACCGCCGCAACGGGCACGCGAACCTCCATGTGCGCGGCTACAAGGAGATGGGCACCACGACGACACCGTTCGACATGGTCGTCCGCAACGACCTGGACCGCTACCGGCTCGTCATGGACGTCATCGACCGGGTCCCCGGACTCGGCGTCCGCGCCGCCACCGTGCGCCAGCGGATGGAGGACGCCCGCTCCCGCCACCACGTCTGGATCCGTGAGCACGGCACTGACCTGCCCGAGGTCGCGGACTGGACGTGGAGCGGCTGAGCGGAACGGGAATCGGGGAACCGGGGAATCGGGAAAAGGGGAATCGGCAATCGGTAGCAGGGTGGCCGGTCGGCCGAGGGCCGGGAGGCGTGCCCGGCTCAGGAGATGACCGGCCGGGCAGGGGCAGCGGAGGGGCGTGGCCGGACTTGCGTCACGGTGTCTTGTGCCCCCACTGCGGCCCGAGCTTCTCCCACTCGCGTCCCCAGCGGTCGTAGCGACGCTGGTCGAGCCGCCAGCGGGCGAATCCGCCGACGGCGAGGGCCACCCCGCCGAGGGCCACCGCCGCGCCCGCTCCGAGCAGGCCCGCCTCGGTGGCGGCGGCGCCGGTGGTGGGCGGCGCGCCGGTGAGCTGCCCCTTGCCGTCCATCCAGATCACGACGTGCGAGCCGGCCTTGTGCCCGGCGTCCACCAGGGCGCGGCCGCTGCGGGGCGAGCCGTCCGGAGCGGTCCAGCGGACCGCCGCCCGGACCTGTTCGTAGCCCGAGCCCTCACCGGACACCGCCGAGCCGGTGCTGTCCACCAGCACGGCCGGGACGGGGTGCCGGTCGTTGCGCAGCCGGTCGAAGGACGCTCCGGCCGCGCGGGCCGTCATCAGGCCGGCGAGGGCCCCGCCCAGCAGGATCACCGTCCAGACGATCAGCACGATCCACGCCTCGACGAGGTCGTCCCGGCGCCGCAGCGGATTCCTCCGCCAGCGCCAGCACCACTGCCTCGCACCCTGTGCTCCCTGTGCTCCGCGCATGGACCGCACCTCCTAGCTACACCCCCAACACTGCAAGCGGATCGGGGCGGGCGCGAGCGGGGGCGGTGGCGGACGGGCCCGGGGACGCGCACCGGGCAGCGCCGGGCGGCGGCATCAGGCCCGGTCAGGCACACGATGCCGGGTGGCGCCGCCGCTGTCGGACGGCTTCGGATCGGGCACCGGGGCGGCTCGGCCCGCCGTCGCGGATCACCGTCGTCCGGCTCGCGCCGGCGGCTGCGCGCCCACGGGCGGGGGCCGGGCGCCGGCCGCGGCGAGGAGCTGCGGGGTCCGCCGACCGGCCCGAGCGGCGACCGAGGCGGGACGCACCGCCGGGACCGTGAGGCCCTCCGGCGAGCGCGAGCAGCCCGGTTCCTGGAGGAACTGGCGAACCTGCCGGGGCCCCGTCCCGGGAGCCCGGGGGACCGGGCGCCGGCCCCGGTCCCGGCGGGCGTCACAGCACCTCGGTCTCCTCCCGCGAGCTCTCCCCCCAGAGGGTGTGGAAGCTGCCCTCGCGGTCGGTGCGCCGGTAGGTGTGGGCGCCGAAGAAGTCGCGCTGGCCCTGGGTGAGGGCGGCGGGCAGCCGGTCGGCGCGCAGGGTGTCGTAGTACGACAGGGCGGCGGAGAAGGCGGGCACCGGAACGCCTCGGCGGGTGGCCGTGGCGACGACCTCGCGCCACGGAACCTGCGCGTCCTTGATCTCGGTCGCGAAGCCCGCGTCCGAGAGCAGGCTGACGAGGCCCGGATCGACGGCGTAGGCGGCCCGGATCCGGTCGAGGAACGCGGCCCGGACGATGCAGCCGCCGCGCCAGATCTTCGCCACCTCGCCGAGGTCGATGTCCCAGCCGTACTCGGCGGCGGCGTCCAGGATCATCTTCCAGCCCTGGTCGTAGGCGATCAACTTCGAGGCGTACAGGGCGTGTTCGACCTGGCTGGTGAACCGCTCGGCCTCCGTCGCGGACAGGTCCCAGTGGGTGCCGCCGGGCAGGTCGCGGTAGGCGGCGCGCAGCGCGGCCTGACTGGAGGCGGCACGCGCGAAGGTCGCCTGCGCGATGGCGGTGACCGGGGAGCCGAGGTCGAGGGCGGTCTGCACGGTCCAGCGGCCGGTGCCCTTCTGCCCCGCCGCGTCGACCACGACGTCCACGAACGGCTCCCCGGTCGCGGCGTCCTTGTGCGCGAGGACCTCGGCGGTGATCTCGATCAGGTACGAGTCGAGACGGCCCCTGTTCCAGCGCCGGAAGATCTCCGCGATCTGCGCGGGCGTGTAGCCGCCCACCCGGCGGAGCAGGTCGTAGGCCTCGCCGATCAGCTGCATGTCGGCGTACTCGATGCCGTTGTGCACCATCTTCACGAAGTGGCCGGCGCCGTCCGTGCCGATGTGCGTGGCACAGGGCTCGCCGTCCACCTTGGCGCTGATCGACTCGAACATCGGGCCGAGTGAGGCGTACGACTCCGGTGAGCCGCCGGGCATGATGCTCGGGCCGTGCAGGGCGCCCTCCTCGCCGCCGGACACCCCGGCGCCGACGAAGTGGATGCCGCGCTCGCGCAGCGACTGCTCACGGCGACGGGTGTCGGTGAAGTGCGCGTTGCCGCCGTCGATGATCATGTCGCCGTCCTCGAGGAGCGGGACGAACTCGTCGATGACGGCGTCGGTGGCCGAACCCGCCTGCACCATGATCATCAGGCGGCGGGGGCGTTCCAGTGCCGCGACGAACTCCTCGGCGGACTCGGCCGGCACGAAGGCCCCCTCGTGACCGAACTCCTCGATGAGGGCCTTGGTCCGGGCGGGGGTGCGGTTGTGGACGGCGACGGTGTAGCCGTTCCGGGCGAAGTTGCGGGCCAGGTTGCGGCCCATCACGGCGAGCCCTGTGACGCCGATCTGCGCGGTCGCCTTCATGGTGTGCTCCTTGGATCCGGATCTGCGTCCCCGCGTACCTGACGGGCGAGCAGACGACTGTCGCTGTGCCGATCAGTACGCACGGCGGGGGCCGTCATGTTCACCGCCGGCACCGGCTGGTGCACGAGAGTGTGTGTCCGGTCCGTCCGGAGGGTGTTCCGGCCGACTCCCGGAGGGCCGGCCCGGCTTACGCGCCCCGGCGCAGCGCCCATCCGTGGTCCACCGGTCCGATGCCGGAGCCGAGGGGGAATCCGGCCTCGATCGCCGCGGTCACGTACTCCTTGGCACGCCGCACGGCGTCCGGTACGGCAAGGCCCTCGGCCAGGCCGACCGCGACGGCCGACGCGAGGGTGCAACCGGTGCCGTGCGTATGCCGGTTGTCGTGGCGGGGCGCGCGCAGCCAGTGCTCCGCCGTCCCGTCGGTGAGCAGGTCGACGGCTTCTCCCGGCAGATGGCCGCCCTTCACCAGCACCCAGCGCGGGCCGTGGGCGAGGAGCCGGTCGGCGGCCCGCCGCATGCCCTCCTCGTCCGTCACCTTCAATCCCGTGAGCTGGGCGACCTCGTCGAGGTTCGGGGTGGCCACCGTCGCCCGCGGCAGCAGCCGGTTCCGTACGGCGTCGAGCGCGTCGTCCGCCAGCAGCCGGTCCCCGTGCTTGGAGACGCTCACCGGGTCGACGACGACCGGTACTCCCACGTCCGCCAGGAGTTCGGCAACCGTCGTGACGAGGGCGGGCGACGACAACATGCCCGTCTTGACGGCCTGGACGCCGATGTCGTCGACGACACTGCGGTACTGGGCACGCACCGCGTCCTCGGACAGCTCCCAGGCCCCCTGCACACCCACGGAGTTCTGCGCGGTCACCGCGGTGAGCACACTCATCCCGTGGGCGCCGAGCGCCAGCATCGTCTTCAGGTCGGCCTGGATTCCGGCGCCTCCGCCGGAGTCGGATCCGGCGATCGTCAGGACGCGGGGCGGCGTGGTCATACGTGGGTTCCTCTCGGGGTACGGCAACGGGCCCGACGGTGCGAGGTGTTCCGGGCCGCCCTAGGCGCGGCGGCGCAGTCGCAGGGGCGTGTAGAGGGCGAGGGCGACGAGGAACGCGACGTAGTAGGAGAAGTCGGCGCCGTGCAGCGCGTCGGCCACCGGACCCACGTACAGGCCGGTGTCCATGAACGGAACGGCCGCGCCGAACGCGGCGACGAAGGCCAGCAGGGACGGCCACGCCGGGAACGGGCGCGCGGTCTCGACGGCGAGGTCGACGGGGGCACCGGCACGTTCACGGGCGCGGGCGATCCAGTCGACGACGACGATCGCGACGAACCCGGGGATCCAGTAGCCCACGAACAGCAGCACGTTCTGGAAGCGGGCGGTGGTGTCCGCCGCGTGCATCCAGAGCACGAGCGGGAACCCGAGCGCGGCGGCCAGCGCGGCCGCCAGCGCCACGGCGAGCAGTCCGAACGCGCCCGCCGCCCCGCCGCCCAGCAACTCCTCGACACCCGCCGCCGTCTGGTCGGTCAGCACGGACGCGCCCCACAGACCGAGGGCCTGCACGGCGACGAAGGACACGACGAGGCCGAGCAGGGTGCACCAGAACATCCGCGGACGGGAGGTGGCGCGCGGCAGATAGCGGCTGAAGTCACTGGCGTACGGAGCCCAGGACAGTGACAGGCTGAGCGCGATGGTGCTGGTGAGCACGAACGCCCCCATGTGGTCCGCGCCGGTCGCGGAGCCGGTGGTGGCGGGGTGGACGCCGTCCAGCATCCGCCAGGCGATCACGGCGAACGCGACCGCGAGCACGAAGGTCATGACGATCTGCAGGCGGTGGATGGCCTCGTAGCCGAGGACACCGAGTGCCCCCTGCGCCGCCATCATCACGAGCACGCCGACCCAGAACGGCCAGCCGCACAACCGCGCCAGCGCGTCCCCGCCGAACAGCCCGATCAGCGCGTCCCAGGCCACCGAGGACAGCCACTGGAGCAGTCCGGGCAGGGCGACCGCCCGGCCGAACGCGAGCCGGGCGAGCGGGAGTTGGCCCGTTCCGGTGAGGCCGCCCCAAGTGCTCAGGTAGGCGGTGGGCAGGGCCCCGACCACGGTCCCGAGGACGACCGCCGTGAGGGCGGTGCCGAAGTCCAGACCGAGCGCGACGCCGATGGTGCCGGTGAACACGCCCGTCATCGTGAGGTTCGGGGCGAACCACACGGTGAACAGGCGCCAGGGCCCGCCGTACCGGTTGCTCTCGGGGACGGGCTCGATGCCGTGCCCCTCCACCCGCAGATCGCCGGGAGCCGCGGGCATCGACCCGTCGAAGACGATCGGCCGGCTGTCGGCGGGCAGCCCGCCGGAAACATGCGCCAATGGCATGAAAGACATCCCTCCGCCAGTACGAACTGGTTCAGGTTCGACGGGTGTGATCTCAGCCCTCGGACGGGGCACCCCGTGTCCGGTACGACGGACACACTAACCCCATCCCCGCGCTCCTGTGTATGGCGGACCTGCGCCCATCGCTCCGCCCGCTCGGCCTGCTCCGCACGGACCGGCGGACCGGCGGACCGGCGGACCTCCTTCGCGAGGCGGGCCCGGGTCACCGCGAGCGGCCCGCGTCCGCTCGCGCCGCTTCCGCGGCCCCCGGTCGGGCCACCCGCAGCGCGCCGGGTGCCTCCCGTCGGTACTGTCGGAGGTGATCGCCGCCCGCTCTCCGTTCCCGGGTTCCCGGACCCGGGTGGCCGGGCGGAAGGAGGCAGGGCGCCGTGACCGTGATCTCCCTGAAGTCCGCGCAGGTGAACGAGGAGCTGACCCTTCCGTACGCCGAAGCCGGCTACCCCAGTGGTACGCCGGTCGTCTTCGTGCACGGTCTCGCCGACTCCTGGTGGTCCTTCGAGCCCCTCCTTCGACGCCTTCCGCCGTCACTGCACGGGTACGCGCCCACCCAGCGCGGCCACGGCGACGCCGGCCGCCCGCCGGACGGCTACACCCCCGACGACTTCGCGGCCGACCTGGTCGCCTTCCTCGACGCGGCCGGCATCCCGCGCGCCGTACTCGTGGCGGCGTCCACCGGCGGCGTAGCCGCGCGGATCGTCGCCGGCAGCCATCCCGACCGCATCGCCGGGCTCGTCCTGCTCGGCGTCCCCGGCACCCTCGCGGACAAGCCCGCGGCCGACGCGTGGCGCAAGCGCCTGGACGGTCTCGCCGACCCCGTGCCCCGGGCGTTCGTCGAGGAGTTCGTCACCGGCATGACCGCGGCCCCGCTCGCCCGCGGCTTCGTCGAGACGCTGGTCGAGGAGGGCCTCAAACTCCCGGCCCACGTCTGGCAGGAGACCGGGCGCGGTCTCCTCGACGCCGATCTCGGCGCGACCCTCGCGGGCATCCTGGTGCCCACCCTCGTCGTGTGGGGCGAACAGGACCGTTTCCTGACCCGTGACGACCAGCAGACGGTCCTGGACGCGGTCCACGGAGCCGACTTCCTCCCGTACGAGAACGCGGGCCACGCCGTCCACTGGGAACAGCCCGAGCGCGTGGTCGCCGACATCGCCGCCTTCGCCGCACGGATCGCCCGCCCCGGCACCAGCTGAACCCCGGTTCACCGAAGGCCACTTCGGCGCGTCGCACCCCAACGACGGGTGGGCGCAGGGCGCTGACCGGCGACGCCTGACCGAACGGCTTCCTCAAAGGCGTGTGCGAAACTGCCGCGATGACCGCAGAAACGATCACCGCGTCCGCCGCGGGCACCTGGACACTGGGCGACCTCACCGTCAGCCGCGTCGGCTTCGGCGCGATGCGCCTGACGGGCAGCGCGGCCTTCCACCACGGGACGCCGAGCGAGCGCGAGCGTTCGATCGCCGTGCTGCGCCGGGCGGTCGAGCTGGGCGTGGACCACATCGACACCGCCGCCTTCTACTTCTCCTCGCTGCGCTCCGCGAACGAACTGATCAACAGCGCCCTCGCCCCGTACGCCGACGACCTGGTCATCGCCACCAAGGTCGGGCCGTTCCGCGACTACGCGGGGGAGTGGGGCACCTCGGCCCGGCCCGACCAACTGCGCGCCCACGTCGAGGAGAACCTGCGGCAGCTCGGCCGCGACCACCTGGACCTGGTCTATCTCCGCCGCATGCGACAGGACTCCATCGCCGAGCACTTCGGAGCACTCGCCGAACTGCGCGACGCCGGAATGATCCGGCATCTCGGTATCTCCGACGTCGGCATCGCCCACCTCGACGAGGCCCGCGCCATCGCCCCCGTGGTCTCCGTGCAGAACCGGTACGGGCTCGGCGGCGCCTCACCCGAGAACGACGCCCTCCTGCGGGCCTGCGGCGAACTCGGCATCGCCTTCGTCCCGTTCTACGCGATCGCGGGCAAGGGCGGCGAGCTGGTCCCCGAGGGCGACGCGACGGACGCCGAGGTGCGCGCCGTCGCCGCGGCGCACGACGCGACCCCCGCGCAGATCCGCATCGCCTGGACCCTGCGACAGGGCCCGAACGTGCTCGCCATCCCCGGCACGGGCAACCCGGACCACCTGGCCGAGAACGTCGCGGCGGGCGCCCTGCGCCTGACGGACGCGGAACTCGCCCGCCTCGACGCGTCGCACGCGGGGGCCTGAGACCGGACCCCCGTCCCCGCCTCGATCACGCGGACGCGGGGACAGGGGCTCGCAGGCCCGCGGAGCCGGCCGACTCAGCCGGCCGAGGCCCTCAGCGGATAGTGGTCCGAGAGGTTCGTGTACGTGGAGTCGGTGCCCCAACTGGACACCGTCCAGGGGGCGCACTGCTCCTTGACCACCTCGTTCGTCCAGCCGGCGGGGCGCGCGTGCCCCGCCCGGTGCAGGACGTAGTCGAGATCCTCACGGGGGTCGTCCGGGTAGCGGTCGAGGGCGATCGAGTTCTGCACGGTGTCGAAGGAGTACGGGTGCCCGGTCCGCGCGTCCGCGCCCACCAGGTCCGCGTCCGCGAGCATGGAGGCGTACTCCGTGGTCCGCGAGTCGACGTTCATGTCGCCCGCCACCAGCACCTGTTCGTCCGCCGGAATGTTCTTGGAGTCGAGGAAGGCGTCGATCGCCTTGAACTGACGGCTGCGCATCGACGCCGCCTCACCCGTGCCGCACCCGGAGTCCGTGGACTGCGCGTGCGTGCCGATCACATGCACCTTGGTCCCGTTCACGTTCAACACCACATAGGCGAAGCCCTTGTTGGACCACCAGTCGGAGCCGCACGCGTCCTTGTAGACGTACTGCTCCTTGCGCAGGACCGGCCACTTGCTCAGCACGGTGACGCCGCCGTCCTCGGGCGTCGTCGCGGAGTACGCGCCGCCGGTGGCGTCCCAGCCGCTCCTGCCGCGGCCCACCACGGGCGTCTGATACGGGTATTCGGCCGCCGCCGCGCCCTTCAGCGCGTCCGACGCCGAGTTGTCGAAGGCCTCCTCCAGCACCACCACGTCGTTCCCGCGGAAGAACGAGGTCTTCGGGATCTCCGCGGCCCGGTGGTCCTGGCCCCAGTTGGGGTACAGGTTCTTGCTCATGAGGAAGACGTTGTACGTCAGCACCTTCATGGAGGGCGTCGTCGCCGCGGCCGCCGAGGCGGGCGAGGCCCCGGCGAGCCCCGCGGCGGTCAGCGACAGAACGAGAGCGGCTGCGCACCGTGCGCGGCGCGGTGGGAAGTGCGGCACTGGGTCTCCCTGAGGGTGAGGGGGGCTTGAGTGGCGCCGCACATCAAATCACCGGCGATTACTGTCAGGTAACTCCCGTGCACGGAAAGGATGTCGTCGAGAAGTACGTCAGGAGGCCGTACCCGCGGGGGCCGGGGAGGGCGTCGCCCCGGCTGTCAGCCCAGCTGCTCGTGCAGGAAGGCCAGAGTGCTCTCCCACGCCTGCGCCGAGGACTTCGCGTCGTGGGTCGGCCGGCGGTCGTTGAAGAAGGCGTGCCCGGCCGGGTAGACGCGCAGGTCGGGGATGATGCCGGACTGCGCCTCGATCGCCTCGCGGAGCCGGTCCAGGTTCTCCAGGGGGATGGAGTCGTCCTCCTCGCCGTAGTGGCCGAGGATCTGCGCGGTGAGGCGGGAGAAGTCGGGCAGCTCGCCCTGGATCACCCCGTAGAACGGTACGGCGGCGGTCACCCGCGGGTCGGCCGCGGCCTGCTGGAGGACGAAGCCGCCGCCCATGCAGAAGCCCACCGAGGCGACCGTCCGCGAGGTGACCTCGGGCAGCCCCAGCAGATGATCGACCGCCCCGGAGAGCAGCTCCACACCGCGCGCGACGGGCAGCTCCCGCATCATCCGGAACGCCTCCTCGCTGTCGTGCGCGACGTTGCCGCCGTACAGGTCCGGCGCGAGCGCCACGAAGCCCTCGGCCGCCAGCCGGTCGGTGACGTCGGCGATGTGGTCGGTCAGGCCCCACCACTCCTGGATGACGATCACGCCCGGGCCGCGCCCCGTCGGCGGCAGCGCCAGATAGCCGTGCGCGGTGCCTCCCGCGCTGGGGAACGTCACGTTCTGGTGGGCCGGGGACCCGGTCGGCTGCGGCAGCTCGGACATGTCACTCAACTTCCGTGGGGGACGGGCGTCGGGCGGGGCGCGGCGGGCCGGCCCCGAGTCGATCACCACCCTGCCATGCGCTGCCGCGTCACCGGCCCCCGCCCCGCACGGCCCGGGTCGAAGGGGCGGCAGGCCCCGTGCCCGCTCTCGATCCGCTCCCGATCCCCACCGGAGCACTTGACGGGATGCCGTAGGGTACGTGTTACGTATAACCCTGGAGAGGTCCCATGCGACGCATCGCCCTGGTCACCCTCGTCGTCGACGACTACGACGAGGCGATCCGCCACTACACCGACGCCCTCGGCTTCCACCTGGCCGAGGACACCCCGCGGCCGGACGGCTCCCGCTGGGTCGTCGTCGAGCCCGGCACCGGCGGCGGAGGGACCGGGCTGCTGCTGGCCCGCGCCAAGAACGAGGAGCAGCGCGGCCGGGTCGGCGACCAGACGGGCGGGCGCGTCGGCTTCTTCCTGCACACCGACGACTTCGCCCGGGACCACGCCCGGATGCTCGCCGCCGGCGTCACCTTCCTGGAAGAGCCCCGCCACGAGCCGTACGGCTCGGTGGCCGTCTTCCAGGATCTGTACGGCAACCGCTGGGACCTGCTCCAGCCCGCCGGGTGACCTGCCCCCGGCGCAACCCCGCACCTTCCGCACCTCCCGCACCCTTCCGCTCCGAACGACCTGCCGAGGAACACCGCACATGACCGCGCCCCGCATCGACATCGACACCATCCGCCGCCTGCCCAAGGCGGTGCTGCACGACCACCTCGACGGCGGCCTGCGCCCGGCCACCCTGGTCGAGCTCGCGCAGAGCGTCGGCCACACGCTGCCGACCACGGACCCGCAGGCGCTGGCCGACTGGTACTACGAGGCCGCCAACTCCGGTGACCTCGTGCGCTACATAGCCACCTTCGAGCACACCCTCGCGGTGATGCAGTCCCGCGAGGGCCTGCTGCGCACGGCCGAGGAGTACGTCCTCGACCTCGCGGAGGACGGTGTCGTCTACGGCGAGGTGCGTTACGCGCCCGAGCTGATGGTGAACGGCGGGCTGACCCTGCCCGAGGTCGTCGAGACCGTGCAGCAGGGTCTCGCCGCCGGTATGGCCAAGGCCGCCGCGGCCGGCACCCCGGTGCGGGTCGGCACGCTGCTGTGCGGGATGCGGATGTTCGACCGCACGAAGGAGATCGCCGACCTCGCCGTGGCGTTCCGGGATGCCGGAGTCGTCGGCTTCGACATCGCGGGCGCGGAGGACGGCTTCCCGCCCGCCGACCACCTGGCCGCGTTCGAGCACCTGCGGCGCGAGAGCGTCCCGTTCACCATCCACGCCGGTGAGGCGCACGGTCTGCCCAGCATCCACCAGGCGCTCCAGGTGTGCGGTGCCCAGCGCATCGGCCACGGTGTGCGCATCACCGAGGACATCGTGGACGGCAAGCTCGGCCGTCTCGCCGGCTGGGTCCGTGACCGCCGTATCGCACTGGAGATGTGCCCCACCTCCAACCTCCAGACGGGCGCGGCCCGTTCCATCGCCGAGCACCCCATCACCGCGCTGCGTGACCTGGGCTTCCGCGTCACCCTGAACACCGACAACCGTCTGGTGTCGGGCACGACGATGACGCGTGAGATGGCGCTGCTCGTCGAGGAGGCGGGCTGGGGCATCGACGACCTGCGCACGGTCACGGTGAACGCGGTCAAGAGCGCGTTCATCCCCTACGACGAGCGCAAGGCGCTCATCGAGGACGTCGTGCTCCCGGGCTACGCCGGCTGAACCAGACCGCGGACGTAGGCGGCCTGTCCGACGTGCTGGAGATCGTCGGACAGGACGCTGACCAGACGCACGCCGAGGGTGACCACCGGATCCCAGCGCTCGTCCACGACGCGCTCCAGGTCCTTGGCGGCCAGGCCGCCGATGAACTCGACGGTCCGCTCGTGGACGGCGTCGTGGTAGCCGGTCAGCAGGTCACCCGACTCCACCCGGACCCGGGCCACCTTCGCGGCGGTGTGGCCGTATCCGGTGTCCCGGCGGGGCAGGTCGAGACCGAACCGCTTCGACCAGTCCCCGGTCAGCCACACCTGTTCGGTTCCGGCGGCGTCGGCGACGTGGTCGTCCTGGACGCGGGTGAGGTGCCAGACCAGCCAGGAGATCGAGTTGGCCGTCTCGCCGGGACGGGCGTTGAGGGCGTCCGGCAGGAGGCCCTCGACGGTGGCATGGACTTCTTCCCGGATGCGGCCGAACGCGTCGATGAGGATGTCCTTTGCATGCATGGGTCCACCATCGCGCATCGGGCCCGTCCCTGCGTCCCGAAGTCCGGGGAGAGCGGGGGACAGGGAGCCGTGGGGCACCGGGCCCGCCCTTCGATCACGCGTCGAGGGTCCCGCACCCTCCGGAAGTCGAGGGACGCCGGCCGCCGCGGTGAGAGCCGCGCCCCGCAGTACCGTCCGTCGTGTGTGATCCGTCATCTCCGCACTCCCGCCCGGCAGTTCGTGAAGGTTCTCCACGAGTCTGCTGCGGCGGCAGCGGCGGGTCAGGAGTGCTGGGCCCCGGACCGGGGTGGTGTCAGCCCCCCTGTCCGGGGGTGTCGAGAAGTGCCATGAGGGCGCGGGCGGCGGGGCTCGTGGCCTCGGGCGGCGGGAGCAGGGCGACGGTCTCGTACGACGTATCCGACGCGCCCTTGAAGGGCAGGGCCGTGAGGCCGTCGGCCTCGCGCTTGAGGCCGAAGTGGCGTGGTACGACGGCGATGCCGAGGCCCTCGTGGACGAGTTCCAGGAGGCTGTGCACGTCGTTGACCTCCAGGGCCACCGTCCGCTGCACACCGGCCGCCGCGAACGCCGCGTCCGTGGTGCGCCGCGGGCCCCAGTCGGGGTGGAAGTCCACGAAGTCCTCCCCGCCCAGTTCCTCGGGCGTCACCACGGCGGCGGTCGCGAGCCCGTGCTCCGGGTGGCACAGCACGGTCATCGGCTCGCTCGTCAGCGGCACGGACCGCAGCTGGTCGGAGTCGGCCCGGGTCCGCACCGCGAACGCCAGGTCGAGGCGGCCCGCCGCGACCTCCTCGGCCAGCGCCTCGGAACCCGCCTGACGGAGCCGGATCTCGACGTCCGGGTGCCGGCGCCGGAACGCCGCGAGCAGCGTGGCGCAGTGCACGCCCGCGATGCACTGCTCGGTGCCCAGGGAGAGCGTGCCGCGCAGGACACCCTGCACGGCGGCCACGGCGTCGTGCGCCGAGCGGACCTGGGCGAGTATCCGCTCCGCCTCGACGAGCAGGGCCCGCCCGGCCTCCGTGAGGGTGACCCGGCGGGTGGTGCGGACGAACAGGGGTGCCTGGAGCTCGCGCTCCAGCGCGCGGATCGACGACGACAGGCCGGACTGCGACACCATCAGCCGCTCGGCCGCCCGGGTGAAGTGCTGGTCCTCGGCGACGGCGACGAAGTGCTGTAGGTGGCGCAGTTCCATGGGGCCCAAGGGTAGACGGCCGGGCGCCGCGGTCCCGGACCGATCCGGACCGGCCCCCGGGTGTGAGCCGGACGGGATTGAGCGACGGGAGCGCTCAATCCCATCCGATCCTCCCGTTGGACCGATGCCCGGGCGGCACGCGAGAGTGGAGACCTGTTTTCCCCGGCCCCCAGGAGTACGCGTTGTACACCCCCGACCCCGACCGTTACGCGGACATGCCCTACCGGCGCACCGGACGCAGCGGTCTGAAGCTCCCAGCGCTGTCGCTCGGCCTGTGGCACAACTTCGGCCCGGACCGGCCGGCGGAGACCCAGCGCGCGATCCTGCGCCGCGCCTTCGACCTGGGCGTCACCCACTTCGACCTGGCGAACAACTACGGGCCGCCGCCCGGAGCCGCCGAGTCCGCCCTCGGCGACGCTCTGAAGGCCGACTTCGCGCACCACCGCGACGAGCTGGTCGTCTCCACGAAGGCCGGCTACCTGATGTGGCCGGGCCCGTACGGCGAATGGGGCTCGCGCAAGTACGTGCTGTCCTCGCTCGACCAGAGCCTCGGCCGCCTCGGCCTGGACTACGTCGACATCTTCTACTCGCACCGCCCGGACCCGGAGACTCCCCTGGAGGAGACGATGGGCGCGCTGCACTCGGCGGTCCAGCAGGGCAAGGCGCTGTACGTCGGCGTCTCCAACTACTCGGCCGAGCAGACCCGGGAGGCCGCCCGCATCCTGGCCGAGCTGGGCACCCCCCTGCTCATCCACCAGCCGCGCTATTCGATGCTCGACCGGCGTCCCGAGGACGAGGGCCTGCTGGACACGCTCGACGAACTGCGGGTGGGGTCCATCGCCTACTCGCCGCTGGAGCAGGGGCTGCTCACCGGCCGCTACCTCGACGGCATCCCCGAGGACTCCCGCGCCGCGAGCGACAGCCCGTTCCTGAGCGCGGACACGGTCACCGAGGAGCTGGTCGGGCGGCTGCGCACCCTGAACGAGATCGCCGCCTCGCGTGGCCAGTCGCTGGCGCAGCTGGCTCTCGCCTGGGTGCTGCGCGGCGGCCGGGTGACCTCGGCCCTGATCGGCGCGAGCAGCCCGCGGCAGCTGGAGGACAGCGTCGCGGCCATCGGCAACCTGGAGTTCGGTGCCGACGAGCTGGCCCGGATCGACGAGGTGGTCAAGCAGTAGCGCCGGGGCCGGCCGACGGGCCGCGCCCGGCCCGCGGTCCGGCCGGGTGCCGGGCCGTCGGGCCCTCGGGGTCAGTGGGCCGTCATGCGCTCGCTGAGATCCCAGAGCCGGGCGGCCTTCTCCGGGTCGACCGCGTACGCGAGGACGCCGGCCGGCGCCTTCTCGTCCCCGAGCCAGCCGTCCCGGTCCTCCGCCGGTACGAGCGGGCTGATGTCGCAGTTCTCGCAGTAGACCCCGCCCAGCCCGTCCAGCAGGGGACTGGTCGCGCACCACACGCCGGTCGCCGCGCCCTGCGGGACCGTCTTCAGCTGCCGGGCGGTGTCCCGTACGGGCGTGCCGTCCTCCTCGACGGCTCCGGCCGCCCGGAGCGCGTCCTCGGAGAGGTGCTTCGCCAGGCCCGTGTCGACGATGGTGCCCGGGTGCACAGAGAAGGCCCGTACGCCCTCCGCCCGGCCCCGCCGGTCCAGCTCGACGGCGAACAGGGCGTTGGCGCTCTTCGACCTGCCGTACGCGAGGAACGGCTCGTACGGGGTGTGCTCGAAGTTCGGGTCGTCGAGGTCGACGGGGGAGAAGCGGTGGCCGCGCGAGGACACCACGACCACGCGGGCGCCGTCGGCGGCGAGCAGCGCCGGCCACAGCCGGGACACCAGCTGGAAGTGGCCCAGGTGGTTGGTCGCGAACTGCGCCTCGTACCCCCGGGCGTCCCGGGTCAGCGGCGTCGCCATGATGCCGGCGCTCGCCACGAGCAGGTGCAGGGGCCGTCCGGACTCCAGGAACCCCTCCGCGAAGGCGTCCACCGACGCCGGGTCGATCAGGTCCATCGCCGCGACCTCGACCCCGTCGATCCCGTCCAGCGCGGCGGCGGCCCGCGCGGGGTCGCGGGCCGGTACGACGACCTCGGCCCCCGCGGCACGCAGGACGCGGACCGTCTCCAGGCCGATGCCGGAGTACCCGCCGGTGACGATCGCGGTCCGGCCGGTCAGGTCGACGCCCGCGGCGACCTCCTCGGCGGTGGAGGCGGGGCCGAAACCGGAGTGCAGGGGCTGTTGTGCGGTGGTCATGGGATGTCTCCTCGCGTGGGCGCTCCCTGAGCTGTCCCGTCCACCGTAGATCCGTCGATCGGGACGATGAATGCTTGAGAGTCCGTGATACTTGCGCGATAGTTCAGGTATGTCTGCCGATCCCCTCTCCGACGCCCTGGCCGTGGCCGACGCGCGCTGTGTGTTCTCCGGCGGGTTCACGGCCGGAGGCGACTGGTCCGTCCGGCTGAGGGGACGGGACAAGCTCAAGATCAACGCGGTGGTCCGCGGCGGCTGCCTGCTGGTCGCCGAGGACGGCGGCGAGGTTCTGCGGATCGAGGCGGGTGACGTCGTCGTCACCGACGGACGGCGCTCGTACGTCCTGTGCAGCGATGCCGGACTGGAGCCGGTGCGGTCGGCCGACGTGGCCGTGGATCCCGGCAGCCGCATGGCACACCTGGGCGACGGGGACGACTTCGTCGCCGTCTCCGGCCACATCGACCTGAGCCGGGACAGCGGCGACCTGCTGCGCGCGGCCCTGCCACCGCTGATGCGGCTGCGGGCCTCGGCGGCCGAGGCACCTGTCCTGAGCTGGCTGATCGGGCAGCTCCTCGTGGAGATGACGGCGGGCCGGGCGGGCGCCGACTTCGCCGCGGACCAGCTGGCCCAGCTCGTCCTCGTCCAGGTGCTGCGGGTCTGCCTCGACGGCACGCCGGATCTGCCGGCGGGCTGGCTGCGCGGACTTGCCGACGACGGCCTCGCCCCGGCCCTGCGTCTGCTGCACGCCGATCCGGGACGCCCCTGGCAGCTGGAGGAACTCGCCCGGGCGGCGACGATGTCCCGGACCACCTTCGCCCTGCGCTTCAAGGCCGCCGTCGGGGTGCCGCCCCTGACCTACCTGCTGAACTGGCGGATGAGTCTGGCCGCACGCGCCCTGCGGCAGGGTGGCACGCCCGTCGCGGCGCTCGCCCAGCAGGTCGGCTACACCTCCGAGAGCGCCTTCAGCAACGCCTTCAAGCGCACCACCGGCGTCGCCCCGCGCCGGTACCGGGACGCGGCCCGCGCGGCCGTCACGGGCACGGACACCGTGGTCCCGGCGGCTACGCGGTGAGCCGCTCCTCCAGGCGTACGGTCACGGTGTCGCCCTCCTCCTTCCCGATCGCCCTGCGCACCTCGGCCTTGACCGGCAGCTTGTGGGTGCCGTCGCCGAGTGCCATGAACGAACTGCGAAACGGCGTCCCGTCGACCGTGCCGACGACCTTGACCAGTCCGCGGGTCCCGAAGAACGTCACGGACTCGGGCCAGACGACATAGGTCCAGCCGCCGGCCTCGGGGCTCTTGCGCAGCACCGCCGTGAACTCCGCGTCGAGCTTGCTCACCGTGCTCATGTGGTCCTCCCGGTTCGGTGGTCCCCTCTACAAGAGACCACCGGAGCGGCGAGAACTCATCGCGGGAAGCCGCGCCGCCCCCGCCGCCCCCCGGGCCGCCGAGCAGCCGCACGGCGGCTCAGGCCGGTACGCGGTCCAGGAAACCGTGCACGCTGCGGATCCGGTCCTCGGCGTCCAGGACCACGACGTCGAAGCCGGCGACGGGTGCCGAGCCGTCCGCCTCGGCGACCAGTTCCCAGCCGAAGCGCGCCGTGTCGTGGTGTCCGTCGACTGTGCCGAGCAGCCGGAACGCGAATCCTGGGAACTGCTCGTGCGCGGCGGCGATCACGGCCGCGATCTGCTCGTGCCCGCTGACGTCGGCGAGCGGGTCGGTGTAACGGCCGTCCGCGGTCCAGGCGGCGGCGACCGCCTTGGCCAGCGCGTCGGGCTCGCCGGTGTTCCAGGCCTCCAGGTAGCGGGTGACGGCGGTCTCGTAGCGGTCGGAGTTCGCGGACATGGTGAACCAGCCTCCATCGGGGGACGTATCCATGGTCGGGATCCGCGTCCCGGGCCTTCGTGCCGCTCCGGGACGCGTTGCGACCACCCTGCCGGGCGCCGCCCGGAGCGTCGATTACCCCGCGGGTAATGGCCCGGCCGCCGGCCGCCGAGCGCACCGGAAGAGTGCCGATGCCCTTTCGGCCAAGAGCCGCGCTGAATATGCCAAGAGACTGGCTGGAATCACATGGTGACAGAGTGTCAGTAGTGGCGATACTCAATTAACAGGGCGATTCAGCCACGCCCTTGCACCCTCACGGTGCACTGCACATGAGCCGCACTGAAAGCGAGGCCGGACCGGCGACGAGCGACGCCTATGGGGGAACGATCGTGCACGACGAATTCCTGTGCCACGTCACCGCGTACGGAGTGTGCGGAGGTCAGCGCGTCGGCGTACCCCTCGGCACCTATCGCGCTCCCACGCTGGCCCTCGCCCTGTGGTGGATGCGGGACCGGGCGGCCTGGATGGCGGAGCGGCTCGACCCGCAGCCCGAGGACCCCACGTTTCCGCCCAACTCGATCGCGCCGGTGGGGGAAAGCGTCCCCGACGTCCCCACCATGCTGCGCGCCTGGTGCGGCGACACATCCCAACAGGAGCTGGTGGCGGAGGAGTTGGCGGCCGGGAAACTCGTCCGCGTCTCCACCAGCGACGACACCACCGAGTACGAACTGCTCGCCGAGTCGGTGGACGCGCTGCGCATGCACCGCACCGCCTCGGCGCTCGGTGTTTCCGCCGCCTGACGTCCGGCGGGGTTCCGTCGGCCCGCGCAGATCAGGCGCATACGTGGGCGAATAGCTAGAATTCAGGCATGGCAGAGAGGTCCGTCGCGGCGATCGCACCCCAGCTCGTCCTCGAAACCGAGACGGGCTCGACGGTCATGAGTCCGGGCCACGACTACCACGTAGGCCGCGATCCCCTCTGCGAGGTCGTGATCGACGACGTCCGGGTCTCGTGGCACCACGCCGTGCTGCGCCCCGACTCCGGCCACTGGACGCTGGAGGACGAGAACAGTACGAACGGCACGTACGCCGACGGCCGGCGCATCCACGAATGGGGCGTCGGACCAGGCAGTGTCATCCGCTTCGGCAGTCCCGCCGACGGCCCGCGCGCCGTCCTCGTGGGCCGGCCGCCGCCCGTCGCCGAACGCCCTTCCGCCGTCTCCGTACCCGCCGCCACCGGCACCTTCCGGCAGCCCACGACGGTGCGGCCCCTGCCGTCCCGCACGGTCCGGATCGGCCGCGGCGGCGACAACGACCTGGTCGTCGACGACCTGATCGTCTCCCGGCACCACGCCGAGCTGCTGGCGAGCCCCGACGGGACGTACGAGATCGTCGACCTCGGCAGTCACAACGGCACCTTCCTCAACGGGCAGCCCATAGCCCGCGCCCCGGTCACTCCGGGTGACATCGTGGGCATAGGACACTCCGCGTTCTGTCTCGTCGGCGACGAGTTGCAGGAGTACGTCGACAGCGGTGAGGTCTCCCTCGACGTGCAGGACCTCTCCGTCGAGGTGGACCGGGGCCGCAAGACGCTCCTGGACCAGGTGTCGTTTCCCGTCGGCGAGAAATGCCTCCTTGCGGTCGTCGGCCCGAGCGGGGCGGGCAAGTCGACCCTCCTGAACGCGCTCACGGGTCAGCGGCCCGCCGACCACGGCACCGTCCTCTACGACGGCCGCGACCTCTACCGCGACTACGCCGAACTCCGCCAGCGCATCGGCCTCGTCCCGCAGGACGACATCCTGCACGGCCAGCTGACCGTCCGACGTGCTCTCGGCTATGCCGCCGAACTGCGCTTCCCGCAGGACACGGCCAAGGCCGAACGCCGGGCGAGGGTCGACGAGGTGATCGGCGAACTGGGCCTGGAACAGCGGGTGGACCAGCCCATCCACAGTCTCTCGGGCGGCCAGCGCAAGCGCGTCAGCGTCGCCCTGGAACTGCTGACCAAGCCGTCGCTGCTCTTCCTCGACGAGCCGACCTCCGGACTCGACCCGGGCATGGACCGCTCGGTGATGCACATGCTGCGCGGGCTCGCCGACGACGGCCGCACGGTCATCGTCGTCACCCACAGCGTGCTGAGCCTCGACGTCTGCGACCGTCTCCTGGTGCTCGCGCCCGGGGGCAAGGTCGCCTACTACGGCCCGCCCGACGACACCCTCGCCTTCTTCGGCTACCGGCAGTGGCCCGAGGCCTTCGAGGCCTTCGAGCGCGACACGGACCGGGACTGGGCGACGGAGTACCAGGACTCGCCGTTCCACAGCCAGTACATCGACAACTCCAGCTCGCAGCCGCGCCGCACGGAGGACACCGGCGGAGCCGCGGTCGGGCCGCCCCCCAAGGCCCAGAGCTGGGGCTCCCAACTGCGCACCCTGGTCCGCCGCTACGCCGCGGCGCTCGGCGCCGACCGGACGTTCCTCGCCATCATGATCGCGCTGCCCTTCGTGATGGGCGCGATGGCGCGCGCCCTGGCCGGCGGCAAGCTGACCCAGGAGACGGCGATGAACGCGCTGCTCATCCTGTGCGTCGGCGGAGTCCTCACCGGCGCGGCCAACGCCGTACGCGAACTGGTCAAGGAACGCGTCATCTACCAGCGAGAACGGGCTGTCGGCCTGTCCAGATCGGCGTACCTGATGTCCAAGGTCGTCGTCCTCGGCACCATCACCGTGCTCCAGGCCGTCGTGCTCACCCTGGTCGGACTGTTCGGCGTCGACCTCAACGCGCCCGGCGGTGAAGGGGTCCTGATGCCCCCGCTCGTGGAGATCACCCTGGCCGTGGCCCTGCTCGCCTTCACCGCCATGATGCTGGGACTCCTCGTCTCCGCCCTGGTGCGCAAGGAGGAGGTGACGATGCCGCTGCTGGTGCTGCTCGCCATCGTCCAGGTGGTGTTCTGCGGAGCGCTCCTGAAACTGCACGGGGTGCCCGGCATCGAGCAGTTGGCCTGGCTGGTGCCCTCGCGATGGGCCCTGGGAGCCATGGCCGGGACCATCGGCCTCTCCCGTATCGTCCCCGGCGAGTTGACCGGCGACCCGCTGTTCAAGCACTCGACGGGCGTCTGGCTGCTCAACATGGGCATGTTGATCGTGCTCTCCGTCGTCTTCGGCTACCTGGTCCTCCGACTGCTGCGGCGGCGCGAGCCCGCCGTCATGCGGAAGTAGGCGCCGATGACGAGCCCCGCCTTCCGCCCCACGCATGTCGTGCCGCAGGACGGGCTGCCCGCCTGGGAGACGCCGGACACCTCCCGGCCCACCGTCCCGCTCGACGCGCTGCTTCCCGTCCAGCTCGTCGACCGGCTCGGCGACTGGGGGAGGGTCGTCTGCGCGAACGGATGGTCCGCCTGGGTCGACGGCCGGCTGCTCATCGGCGTACCGCAGGTGCCGCCCGCCGCGACCGGACCGCCCGCCCGCACGGCCGACCCGCGCCCGCTGCTGGCGCGCGTGGAGGAAGCGCTCACCGAGTACCGAAAGGTCGCCGAGGAGCTGGCGTCCGGACAGGCCGACGGCGAGGCCTTCCGAGCCCGGACACAGGGGCGGCGGATCGGTGTCGTCGTCGACGGCGAGTCGATGTGGCTGTACGACGCCGGGCACGAGCGGTGGGTGTTCTGCGACGGGGCACGGCTGAGCACGTTCGCGGCCGAACGCACCCCGACCACGTCGCCGCCCCAGTCGGCGGCGCCGGCGCCGGAGCCTCAGCGGCCCGAGCAGGTGCGGGGCCCGGTCGGGGACGAGCGGCCGCCCCGGGCCAAGGCGCCCGAGCGGGAGCGGGAGCGGGAACAGAAGCAGGGCCAGGAACGTGAGCGGGAGCAGGTCGCGGGCGAGGAGCCCGGCCGAAGGCAGGACGCGGGCCGGGAGACCGAGGTCGTGGGCCGGGATTCCGGGCGGGAGCGGGAACGAGAGCAGGAGCGGGAGCAGGTCGCGGGCCGGGACTCCGCGCGCGAGCCGGTCGCGGACGGGGAACGGGAGCCGGCCGCGGACCGGGAGCGGCGCCGGGCCCGCGAACGTGAGGAGGAGGAGACCCGGGCGGTGCCCGATGCCGCACCGGGCGGACACGAACCCACCCGCGTCGTCACCTTCGACGACGACCGGGGGCGGCCCTGATGGCCGCCGCCGGGCGCACGGGCGGTGACGGCTGATGGAGGACGAGGGGTCCCGGCGCGAGACCAGCCCGTTCGCGGGACGGCCGTCCGACCTGATCGGACGGCGCATCGCGGACTACCGCATCGAGCGGGAGATCGGCCGCGGCGGGATGGCCGTCGTCTACCAGGCCAAGGACCTGCGTCTGGACCGCACCGTCGCCCTCAAGCTCCTCGCCCCCGAACTCGCCCGCAACGACACCTTCCGCGGCCGGTTCACGCACGAGTCGCGCGTCGCCGCGGCCATCGACCATCCGCACATCGTGCCGGTCTTCGAGGCGGGGGAGACGGACGGCGTCCTGTACATCGCCATGCGCTACGTCGCGGGCCGCGACCTGCGTCATCTCCTCGACCGCGAGGGGCCGTTGTCCGTGACGGTGGCCGCCCGGATCGCACTCCAGGTCGCCTCGGCGCTCGACGCGGCCCACGACCACGGACTCGTCCACCGGGACGTGAAACCGGGCAACATCCTGGTCGCCCAGGGCACCGACAGCGACCACCCCGAGCACGTCTACCTCACGGACTTCGGGCTGACGAAGAAGTCGCTGTCGCTGACCGGGTTCACCAGTGTGGGCCAGTTCGTCGGCACACTCGACTACGTGGCGCCGGAGCAGATCTCCGGGAAGCCCGTCGACGGCCGCTGCGACGTCTACAGCCTCGGTTGCGTCGTCTACGAGACGATGGCCGGCCGGCCGCCGTTCCAGCGGGACGACGACATGGCGCTGCTGTGGGCCCACCAGTACGACCAGCCGCCGGCCCTGACCACGAAGCGCCCCGACATCCCGGACGCGATCGACGCCGTCCTCGCGAAGGCGCTGGCCAAGAGCCCGGACGACCGGTACGACTCCTGTCTCGGCTTCGTGAGCGCGCTGCGGATCGCCGCGCACGGCGGGGCGACCGGTGACGGCGCGAGGCCGCGTGCGCGCACCGGGGCCCCTTCCACGGGCGGACCGCCGGGGCCGCCTCCGGAACCGCCGGACTGGGCCAGGCCGGTGTTCCACTCCTGACAGACCGCCACCCGTACGGCGGAGCGAAGCCGGCGCCGCCACCCGCGCCGGTCTCAGCGGGGCGCGACCTCACCCCTGCGGCGGACCCGCCTGGCCAGGAGCGCGCCGAGGAATCCGGCGACGAGCCCCCACAGAACGGCGAACCCGAGGGCGCCCCACACCTGGGGCTTCAGGAAGATCTCCCCGCTCAGGCCGCCGCCGATGTCACCGAGGCCGAGGATCGACAGGCCGTAGTGCGCCGACAGTCGGCCGACGAGACAGATCATGAGGACGGTGAGCGCCAGCGCGACCGCCAGATGGACCGCGTGCTGCCAGGCGCGGATCCGGGCCGGTGAGCGGGCCGCCATCAGGACGGCCGCGCCGAGCAGCAGCACCGCGTCGACCGCCACCAGCCACCAGACCCGGCCGTCGTGCTCGGCCAGGCTGTGCAGGTTGAGCGTGGAGACGTCCGGGGTGCGCAGCACCTCGTCGAGCAGTCGCGGCATCGGCAGCCCGAACGGCCCGTCCACGCGCCCGTTCCAGGTGGCGCCCAGCCCGATGGTGAACGCGAGCCAGACGAGGTTGGGCAGACCGAGGAGCAGCACGGCGAACGTCTCGGACACATGACCGCGGGTCGCCGCGACCACCAGTCCGACGACCACGCCGATACCGACACAGGTGAGCAGCAGGACGACCATGGCGTACGCGGCCGGGCGCACCGACTCCTGGAAGCGCAGCAGGCGCGCGGGCAGCGGAGCGCCGCGCGAGACGAGCAGGGCGATCACGAACACGCCCACCAGCCACAGCAGCCCGAACCCGATGGTCGGACCCGTCTCCGTCTTGAAGCCCACTTTCGGTGTCGCGCCGAACAGGTCGCCGATCGCTCCGATGGTGCCGTCGCCGAGGGACACGGTGAAGTCCTGGCGGGCCGCGAGGGCGAGGCCGACCAGGGCGAGCACCCACAGGAGGGCGATCCGCCCGGCCCATCCGGCGAGTTCGGTCGTTCCGGCGACGGCGCGGTGCCGCAGCGGCCGCAGGAATCCCGCCGCGAGGACGAGTGCTCCGACCAGGGTCACCGACAGCGGAATCACCGTCAGACCGGCCTTGGTGTCGGCGATCGCCCCGGCGTCTCCGGTGAACGTGATGGTGCCGCCGACCGCGGTCACCACCGTGGCCGCGATCACCCGCGGGTAGGCGTTGTCGGGAAGGTCGGTGGCGCCGGACGCCCACAGCCCGAGCGCGGCGACCACCCCCATGGCGATCAGACACGCCAGCACGGCCACGAGGGCCTGGAGCCATCCGTGTCGGGCGGCCGGACGCGCGGCTCTGCGGTCGACTGGCTGCTCGGACGGCGTCTGGTGGCTCACGGTGCCACGCTAAGCAGCCGTGGCACGCTCCGCCCCTCGGGAGGGCCGACCGCGTCAGCTTGCGGGTGCCGCCGGACCGGAGCACACAATGGGTTCGTCGTGGAACAAGTCGGCGCACAACGGTGCCTATCGCCTCGGTGCCGCGGCGCCCCCTCCACCGGGAAGAGGAGCTCGTGAGCGTCGAACCGCCGTCCTCCGGCCGCCCCACCGGCCCGCCTTCGGGGCCGCTGTCGGGCCCCTCGCAGCCAGGTCCCTCAGAGCCGACACCCACTCGGCCCAGCGGCACCCCGCCGTCCGGACCGCCCAGCGGTGCCTCCGGCGCGGGCGGCGGATCCGGCGGTCCCGGATCCGGCGGTCCCGGGTCGGGCGACTCGGGAGCCGGCGGCCCGGGCGGTCCGTCCGGACCCGGCGACGGATCGCCCGGGCCGGACGGCAAGGGCGGCGGGCCCAACCGGCCCTGGTGGAAGTCGGCGCCGCGCGTCGCGCTCATCACCGGCGTCGTCGCGGCGGCGGTGATCCTCGGCATCGTCTTCACCGGCAGCGACGGCGGCAGTGGCGGCGGGGGAACCGGGAAGACCGAGAACGCCGGCAGTGAGGTCTTCCTGCAGGCCGCGGACAAGACGGGGCCCGACCCGTTCACCGAGTCGACCGCCAAGGACAGTTCCACCGAACCGCAGACCCCGACCGCCTCGGGCTCCTCGGAGCCCGCCAACGTGACCCGTGCCGTGAGCGGTTCGGCGCCCGGCCTCTACGGCGGTACCCGCAACGTCGCGAGCTGCGACGTGGAGAAGCAGATCAGCGCCCTCGGGGCGGACCCGGCGAAGAACAAGGCGTTCGCCTCCGTGGAGGGCATCCAGCCGTCCGCGGTCCCCGCGTACCTGCGCTCCCTGACGCCGGTGCAGCTGCGGATGGACACCCGCGTCACCAACCACGGTTACCGCGCCGGCGCCCCCACCAGCTATCAGGCCGTCCTCCAGGCCGGGACGGCCGTCCTCGTGGACGCGCACGGGGTGCCCCGGGTGCGCTGCGCGTGCGGCAACCCGCTCCTCGCGCCGGTTCCGCAGAAGGGCACGCCGAAGACGACCGGTGACACCTGGCCGGGCTACCGGCCGCAGAACGTCGTGGTCGTCGCGCCCTCGAAGACGGTCATCAACGTGTTCGTCATCTTCGACCCCGAGAGCAACGAGTGGATCGCCCGGCACAAGGGCGCCGACACGCACCGCGACGAGAAGACCCGTCCGCCGGAGAGCCCCTCCCCGTCGGTGAGCGAGTCGACGTCCTCGTCCCCGTCGTCCGCGTCGCCCGGCAGTTCGTCGCCCTCGACGCCTTCGTCGTCCCCGTCCTCGGAGGCCCCGAAGACCCCGTCCAGCGCGCCGCCCTCCACTGCGTCGGAGTCCGCCCCGGCGTCCGGATCGGCCTCCGACGACCTGACGACCCACTCGTCCTCGGCCTCCTCGGACCTCTCGTCCTCCGTCACGAGCGGCGGTGCGCCGAAGGCGTCGGGCACCCCCCTGGAACTCTGAGCGACGGCCCGCCCCGGCGCCCCGAACGGCTCGTACGTCCCCGCAAGATCCGACCCCCGCCGCCGGATTCACCGAGAGCGCAACGCCGATGCCTTCCCGTACGTCCCGGCGCTCCTAGGCTGGAGGGGTGAGCGACCACGTGCCGAACGAAGCCCGCGTCATCCCGCTGCGTCCGGCTCCGGCCAGGACGACGAAACCGGCCGGAGCCGCGGAGGCCTCCCGCCATCCGGCCACGGCCGACGCCCCGGCGCGGACACCGCGGGAGCCCTGGCCGCTCCACGCGCCGCGGCCCGTCCCGGCGGTGCCGCCGGCCAAGGAGCCGCTCTGGCGCGACCTCGTCGGCGACGTCCTGCGCCGTGAGCGGCTGGCGCAGGAGCGCACGCTCAAGGACGTGGCCGACGCGGCCCGCATCTCCATGCCCTATCTCTCGGAGCTGGAGCGCGGCCGCAAGGAGGCCTCCTCCGAGGTCCTCGCCGCCGCCGCGCGCGCCCTCGGTCTCGGCCTCACCGACCTGCTGTCGCTGGCCCAGCGGGAGCTGACCCGCCATCCGGCGCCCGGAGCCGTGTCCGGCCGGGGCCGCTCCGCCCCGACCTCCCGCTACGACGGCATGTGCATGGCCGCCTGACGTCCACGGCCCCGGGGCGGCCCGGGGTCAGACCAGGGCGAGCCGGCGACTCAGCACCTCGTCCGCGAGCCCGTACTCCACCGCCTCGTGCGCGGTGAAGAACTTGTCGCGGTCCATGTCCGCGCGCAGGGTGGCGGGGTCGTGATGCGTGTGGCGTGCCAGGACCTCCTCGACCTGCGAGCGGATCCGGAGCATCTCCTTGGCCTGGAGGCTGAGGTCGGACACCGTGCCCTGACGCCCGCCGCTCGCCGGCTGACCCAGCAGGACGCGCGCGTGCTCCAGCACGAACCGTCGTCCGGGGTCGCCTCCGGCCAGCAGCACCGCGGCGGTCGAGGCGGCCTGCCCGACACAGAACGTGGAGATCGGTGCCTGCACGAACGTCATCGTGTCGTAGATCGCCATGAGCGAAGTGAACGAGCCGCCCGGTGAGTTGATGTAGAGGGCGATCTCGCTCTCCGGGCTCGACGACTCCAGATGGAGGAGTTGCGCGATGACGACGTTGGCGACGCCGTCGTCGATCTCCGTGCCGAGAAAGATGATCCGCTCGGACAGCAGCCGGCTGAACACGTCGTACGAGCGCTCGCCCTGCGGGGTCCGCTCGACGACGTTCGGAATCGTGTACGTCCCCATGTCAGAGCCCCATCCGTCGTCGTGACGCGGCCGGGCGGACGTCCTCGAGAGACTCCACCACCCGGTCCACCATGCCGTACTCCCTGGCCTGTTCGGCCGTGAACCAGCGGTCGCGGTCGCCGTCCCGGGAGATCGTCTCCTCGCTCTGGCCGGTGTGCTCCGCGGTGATCCGCTCGATGGCCCGCTTGGTGAACTCCAGGTTCTGCGCCTGGATCTCGATGTCGGCGGTGGTGCCGCCGATGCCCGCGGAGGGCTGGTGCATCATGATCCGCGCGTTCGGCAGCGCGAGGCGCTTGCCGTGCGTCCCCACACTGAGCAGGAACTGCCCCATGCTCGCGGCGAATCCCATGGCGAGGGTGGAGACGTCGTTCGGGATGAGCCGCATCGTGTCGTAGATGGCGAGCCCCGCAGTCACCGAACCGCCCGGGCTGTTGATGTACAGCGCGATGTCGGTACGGGCGTCCTCCGCGGACAGCAGGAGGAGCTGGGCGCAGATCCGGTTCGCGGAGACCTCGTCGACCTGGGTGCCCAGGAAGACGATCCGCTGCGCCAGCAACTGCGCGGCCAGATGGTCGTCGAAGCGGGTCGCGGGGGTGTCGCCCTCCTCGGCCCGTGGGGCGAGGGCCGGGGACCGGCCGGTGATGAGTGGCGTCATGGTTCCTCCTGGTCGTGACGCGACGGGCTTCGCCGCTCACTCCACTCTTGACCCGCCCGCGCCGCCGGAGGCGCCTTCTCGGCCCACGGCAGATTCGCCGAGGGCAGAGCCGCCCGGCGCGGCGCCCGATTCAGCCGGTCCCGGCCCCCCGGCCGGGCGGCCGGGGCCGGCCGTTCAGGAGGCCGTGCGCAGTTCGCGGAAGAAGGCCCGGATGTCCGCGACGAGCAGGTCCGGCTCCTCCATCGCGGCGAAGTGGCCGCCGCGCTCGAACTCGGTCCAGCGGACGATCCGGTCGGTCCGCTCCGCGACATGGCGCAGCGGGACGAAGTTCTCCTCGGGGAACACGGCGAGGGCGGTCGGCGCGACCGACCGCTCGGGCGGCTTGCCCCAGTAGTCCGCGTGGGCCCGCTCGTAGTAGATCCGCGCGGACGAACCGGCCGTGCCCGTCAGCCAGTACAGCATCACGTCGGTGAGCAGCAGGTCCCGGTCCACGGCGTCCTCGGGGCGGTCGCCCGAGTCCGTCCACTGCCGGAACTTCTCCGCGATCCACGCGAGTTGGCCGACCGGCGAGTCGGTGAGGGCGTAGGCGAGCGTCTGGGGCCGGGTCGCCTGGATCGCCGCGTAGCCGCCCTCCTCACGGTTCCAGGCCTGGCCCCGACGCCAGGAGACGAGCGTGCGCTCACGCTCCTCGGGGCTCAGCGCGGCGAGTTCCCCGGCCGTCGGTTCCACCGTGGCGGACGAGCCGGGCAGCAGGTTGAGGTGGACGCCGATCAGCCGCTCCGGATGGGCCCGCCCCAGTTCCCGCGAGACGGCCCCGCCCCAGTCGCCGCCCTGCGCGCCGTAGCGCCGGTAGCCCAGTCGCTCCATGAGGGTGGCGAACGCGGCGGCGACCCGGGTGAACTCCCAGCCGGTGTCGCGGGTCGGCCCCGAGAGCCCGAACCCGGGAATGCTCGGCACGACCAGGTGGAAGGCGTCGGCCGGATCGCCACCGTGTGCGCGAGGATCGGTCAACGGTCCGGCGATGTCGGTGAACTCGACGATCGACCCGGGCCAGCCGTGCGTGATGATCAGCGGTGTCGCGTCGGGTTCCGGCGACCGGATGTGCGCGAAGTGCAGGCGGGCCCCGTCGATCTCGGTGGTGAACTGAGGCCAGGTGTTGAGACGCGCCTCGGCGGCGCGCCAGTCGTAGTCGTGCCGCCAGTACCGGACGAGTTCCTGGAGATAGTCCCTCGGGACTCCGTAGGCCCACCCGACTCCGGGGAGTTCGTCGGGCCAGCGCGTGCGGTCGAGGCGCTGGTGCAGGTCGTCCAGGTCGCTCTGCGGGATGTCGAGACGGAACGGACGGAGACCGGGGGTGTCGGTGAGGTTCATGTCCGCGGATGCTAACTCCGGCCGAGGCCCGCGAGGCAAGGGGTTTTCCCACGTCGGGACCCGGATGAAGCCGTCACCTGACGGCGGCGGACGGGCCGGCCGCGCGTACCCCGGCTGAACGCGTGGCCGCGCGGCAGATGAGTTTTCGGACGAGGATCGGTCGACACTGGTGACGACGTTTCCCGCCCGAGGAGGTACGCATGCCCGCCGACGGTTTCACCACGAGTCTGTGGTTCGACGGCCAGGCCGAGGAGGCCGCCCACTACTACGTCTCGGTCTTCAAGAACTCCGAACTCGGCAGGATCGGCCGCTACACCGAGGCGGGGCCCGGTCCCGCGGGTTCCGTGCTGGCCGCCGAGTTCGTGGCCAACGGCCAGAAGTTCGTCGCGATCAACGGCGGGCCCCAGTTCACCTTCGACGAGGCGATCTCCTTCCAGATCCACTGCGCAGACCAGGAGGAGGTCGACCACTACTGGAACAGGTTCGCCGGCGACGGCGGCGAGCCGGGCCCCTGCGGCTGGATCAAGGACAAGTACGGCCTGTCCTGGCAGGTCGTCCCCGCCCGGCTCATCGACCTCATCGCCGACCCGGACCCGCAGAAGGCCGCCCGCACGACCCGGGCCATGCTCCAGATGTCGAAACTGGACATGGCGGCCCTGGAGAAGGCGTACGCGGGGGAGTGACCGCGGCCGAGCGGCCGGCGCGGCGGCCCTGACCCGGGGGGCGCCGGTGGACGGCGCCCCCCGCGCGGGTCATGCGAGCTGTCCCGAGTGCAACGCCGTGTACGCGCCGCCCCGCCGGATCAGTTCCTCGTGGGAGCCGACCTCACGGATCGCCCCGTCGTCCATCACCACGATGCGGTCGGCGCCCTGGACGGTGGACAGCCGGTGCGCCACGACGAACGTGGTGCGTCCCCGCAGCAGCCGTGTCAGCGCCTGCTGGACGAGCGCCTCGGAGCGGGTGTCGAGGGCGGAGGTCGCCTCGTCGAGGATGAGGACCCGGGGATCGCGGATCAGTGCCCGCGCGATGGCCAGCCGCTGCCGCTGGCCTCCGGACAGCCGCGCCCCGTGCTCACCCACCAGGGTGTCGAGGCCCTGCGGCAGCCGGTCCGTGAACTCCAGCGCGTTGGCGTCCCGCAGAGCCGCGCGCACCGCGTCGTCGCCGGCGTCGTCCATGCCGTAGGCGACGTTCTCGCGGACCGTGCCGTCGAAGAGGATCGACTCCTGCGGTACGACCGACACGAACCGACGGTAGGTCCGCAGATCTAGGCCGGCCATGTCGGTGCCGTCGAGCAGCAGCCGGCCCGAGGTGGGGCGGATGAACCCGATGACCAGGTTGAGCACCGTGGACTTGCCCGCGCCCGAGGCGCCCACCAGCGCGACGGTCTCCCCGGGAGCGACCGTGAGGGTGAAGTCCCGTACGGCGGGCCGCCCTTCCTCGTGACCGCGGCCCGGACCCTCCCCATAGGTGTGGCCCACCCCCTCGAATGCCACCGCGCCGCGTACCGTGACGACCTCCGACTTGCCCTCGTTGTCCTCCAGTTCGGGAGCCTGGAGCACCTCGCCGACCGAACGCACCGACTCCAGGCCCTTGGTGATGACCGGGGCCAGCCCCGCGAGGGTCGTCGTGGACGTGGTGAGCGTGGTCAGGAAGGCACTGAGCATCACCACGTCGCCGGGCGAGACACTCCAGTAGCCGTAGTACGACACCAGCGCCGCGCCCGTCAGGAACAGGACGCCGACGGCGTTCAGGAACACCCAGGCCAGCGACGCGAACCGGCCGTTGAGCAGGTCCAGGCGCAACCCGGAACTGAGCACCTGGCGCAGGGTGCCGTCCACGCGGCGCAGCGCCTTCCCCTCCAGACCGTGCGCCCGGGTGACGGGTATCAGCCGGGTCATCTCCGTCACCCGCGAGGACAGATGCTCGACCTCGTGCCGGAAGTGCTCGTTCTGGGCGCGCAGTCGCGTCCGCAGCCGGGCGACCAGCAGGGCGGCGACCGGCACCACGCACAGGAAGACAGGCACGAACTCGGGGGTGCGCACGGCGATGACGACGAGACCGCCCGTGAGCACGGTGAGCGCGCCGAGCCCGGTCTCGGCGGTCTGCTGCACCATCTGCTCCACCGTCTCCACATCGCGGATCACCTTGGCCTGGAGGACGCCCGCGCTGACCCGCGAGTGGTAGCCGATCGACAGCTGTTGCATCCGGGTGCACAGTGCCGAGCGCAGGTCCGTGCCCATGCGGCGCACGCTGCCGTGGAGCAGTCGCACGTACAGCAGGTGCATGGGGATGTTGACCAGCAGGATGAACAGGATGCCCCCGGCGCTCGCCCAGATCCGTGCCACCGGCCCGTGCCGGACGACGGTGTCGATGATGGTCGCGGTGATCAGCGGCAGCAGCCACAGCGGGCTGTGCTTGACGGTGAAGACGAGGAACGCCGCCGCGAGCCGGGCGCGGTCGGCGCGGAACAGATAGGCGAGGGTGCGGACCGGGTGCTCGTCCCGGTAGCGGTGGTCGAGCGGTTTCTCGGACGACGCCATCGGCGGTGGTTCCCCTCCAGTGGGCGGTCAAGGAGCAAGCGCACTCTCCCCGGACCTGCCGTCCGGTACACCCGCGACGGGGTTCCGCGCCCGGACCCCGTACCGCCGCCGTCCGGTTGCTGTCGGCGCGCACCGGCGCCGTCCGTGCGGAAGGGGCCGGGGGCAGGGCTCAGGACGGTGGCCGGCGGGGGCGGATGCGCGCCGCGAGGACGGCCACATCGTCCTCCGCGTGCCGGGCGTCGAGCCTCCTGAGCACCTCGTCGAGCAGTTCGCCGACCTCCGCGTCCGGCGGCGGACGCAGGGCCGCCAGCCTGGCCAGCGACGTGTCGATGTCCTCGTCGCGGCGCTCCACCAGCCCGTCGGTGAACATCACCAGCGTGTCGTCCGGGGCGAGCGCGCGCGTCGCCTGCTCGTAGCCGCCCACTCCGGTGCCCAGTGGCGGCCCCACTGGCAGGGACAGCAGCTCGCCCGAGCCGTCCCCGGCGAACACCACGGGAGGCAGGTGCCCGGCGCTGGCGATCGCCGCGGTGCCGCGGGCCGGATCGACCCGTACGAGCAGACAGGTCGCGGGACGCCGGGTGCCGTCCTCGGAGACCGCCGCGTCCAGCCGGCGCAGCACCCGGTGAGGCGGCAGATCCGTCGAGGCGACGTAGCGGAGCATCGACCGGTAGGCGTTCATGTCCACCGCGGCGTCCAGCCCGTGACCCATCACGTCGCCCACCACCAGCAGGGTGCGCCCGAAGTGCAGCCGCACGGTCTCGAACCAGTCGCCGCCCACCAGGGTTCCGCCGCCGGCGGGCAGATAGCGGGTGGCGAGGCCGAGGTTCGGGTGGGGCCGGCCCGGCTCGGCGAGCAGTGCGCGCTGGAGATCCAGGACCGTGCCGCGCAGGGCGTCGTGGCGGCGCGAGTGGCCGAGGTGCACGGCCGCGAGCCGAGCCGCGTAGTGCGTGCCCGAGGTGTCCGCGTCAGTGAACGCCGCCCCTCTCCTGACGGCGACCAGTACCCCGTACAGCAGTCCGTGGGCGAGCAGCGGCACCGTCATCACCTGACGCGGTGTCCGGCCGGACAGGTCGATCGACGCGGTGATCGCGTGCCCCTCGTCCAGTGCCCGGACGGACAGCGGACGCGGGCCCGCCGACGGAGTGAGCAGCTCCGTGCGTCCGGCCGTGGCGACCCGGGACAGCTCGGGATCCCGGCAGGGGGCGTCGGCGGGCACCTCCGGGAGGAGCAGGTCCACCGCGGCGGCCTCGCAGAAGTGCCGGCGGGCGTACGCGGCGAGCTCCTCGCAGGTCGTGCGCTCGTCGAGGGTGGTGCCGACCGAGTCGATGGCGTCGTCCACGGCGTCGGACGGCACCGCGGCCCGCGTCGTGTCCTCACCGCCAAGGCCCGCCATCCCACCTCCACCGCAGCGCACATCCGGCTCCATCCACGCACGGCGGCGGCCCGCCCGCACGCTCAGGCGGGCGGCGCCGACTCGTTCACCAGCACCGCCGCGCCGTCGAAGCGGCCCGCCTTCAGGTCCCGCAGCGCCTCCGGGGCACGCGACAGCGGATAGACGTGCGTCGTCGCCCGCACACCGTGCCGCGCGGCGAGCGACAGGAACGCGCGAGCGTCCTCGCGCGTGTTGGAGGTGACGCTGCGCAGCTCCTTCTCGTAGAAGAGATCGCTCTCGTAGCGCAGCGGCGGCACATCGCTCAGGTGGATGCCCGCCACCGACAGGACACCGCCCCGGTCCAGCGCCCGCAGGGCGACCGGCACCAGGTCACCGACCGGTGCGAACAGGATCGCGCTGTCGAGGCGCTCGGGCGGCTCGTCGTACGCGCCGCCCGCCGACGCCGCGCCCAGCGCGAGCGCCAGCCGTCGCGCCGCGGGATCCCGCGTCAGGACGTGCACCGTGGCGCCCTCGGCCAGGGCGAGCTGCGCGCAGAGGTGGGCGCTGCCGCCGAAGCCGTACAGCCCGAGCCGGCCACCCGGCGGCAGCGCGGCCCTGCGCAGCGCCCGGTACCCGATGATGCCGGCGCACAGCAGCGGAGCCAGCGCCACGCTGTCGACGCCCTCGGGCAGCCGGTGGGCGAAGTCGGCAGGCACCGTCGTGTACTCCGCGTAGCCGCCGTCGGCGTCCCAGCCGGTGTACTCGGACGCCGGGCAGAGGTTCTCGGCACCGCGGACGCAGTACGCGCAGGTGCCGTCGGTGCGCCGCAGCCAGGCGACGCCCAGCCGGTCGCCGGGCGCGAAGCCGCGGGCCCCGGGGCCCGATCCCGCCACCACGCCGACGACCTCGTGGCCCGGTGTCACGCCGGGCCGGTGCACGGGCAGGTCGCCCTCGGTGACGTGCAGATCGGTGCGGCACACCCCCCACGCACTCACCCGCACCAGGAGTTCGCCCGGCCCCGGCACCGGTACCGGCTTCTCCACCAGCCGCAGCGGCTCGCCCTCGACCGGCCCCGGCCGGGCCACTTCCCACGCCCTCATCGCGCACCCCGTCCCGTCGACGACCTGCACCGCCCTCGTCCAAGTCTCGTGCAGCGCCGTCCGCTCGGCGCGCGACCCGGGCGAAGCCTGGCTAGCGTGAGCAACGGAACCGTTCACCGAACCGGAGAAGGTACTGGTCATGGCCGTACAGCCTGAAGGAACGCCCTGCTGGGCGGACGCGATGTTCAGCGATGTCGAGGGGGCCAAGAGTTTCTACGGTGACGTGCTCGGCTGGACGTTCGGCGAGGCGTCCTCGGAGTACGGCAACTACACGCAGGCCTTCTCCGACGGCAAGGCGGTGGCCGCCGTCGTGCCGCCGATGCCCGGGCAGGAGGGCCAGTCCGCCTGGTGCCTGTACTTCGCCTCCCCGGACGCGGCAGCGACCGCCGAGAAGATCAAGGCCAACGGCGGCGAGGTGCTCATGGAGCCGATGCAGGTCGGTGACTTCGGCACCATGACGCTGGCCCGTGACCCGAGCGGTGCCGTCTTCGGTGTCTGGCAGGCGGGCGTGCACGAGGGCTTCGAGAAGATCGGGGAGCCCGGCGGGTACGCCTGGGCCGAGGTCTTCACCCGCGACCCCGGCAAGTCCGACCCGTTCTTCCCCGCGGTCTTCCCCTTCGCCGCCCAGCAGGTCGAGGACGACAACGTCGACTTCCGTGTCTTCAGCCTCGACGGGAACCCCGTCCTCGGCCGGATGACGATGACGGACGACTTCCCGCCCGAGGTACCGCCGTACGTCAACGTGTACTTCGGCGTCGACAACTGCGACGAGGCGGTGGCCCGGGCGACCGCGCGGGGCGGTGTCCTGCGGTTCGGTCCGATGGACAGCCCGTACGGCCGGTTCGCGGCGATCAGCGACCCGCAGGGCGCGTCGTTCTCCGTGATCGACATGTCCACGACCCAGGGTGAGATGCCCGGGATGACGGACGTGTCCTGACGCCTTGACGCGCGTGGGCAACCACACGCATGCGGTAATCGTCCCTCCTTGTGACCGTGCCGCCCCCGGGTGGCACGGGCCCCCACCAGGACGGCGAGCGAAAGAGACCGCATGCTGCGCATCCACTTCACCTCGCAGGACCTGCAGAACGTGCGCGTCGCCCGGCAGCCGGATCCCCTGTGGGAACTGGTCTGCAGCGTCTGCCGGCTGGAGACCGGACAGGGACCGCTGGACTTCGGGCACTGGCGGCGCGCGGCCCGCGACCGCCTCGCCACGGACGCGCTCGCGGGCCGCGCGCTGCGCCCCTTACGGACCCTGATCCCGGCGGCCGGATACATCCCGGACTTCCTGACCCCGCCGGTCACCGGCGGGGGACTGCCGGCCGGTCTCGACGCCTTGCGCGGCACCCCGCGCCACCGGCTGACCCGGGACCTGACGCGGCTGGCCGACTCCCGTCCGCTGCCGTCCTGGACGACCTCGCTCGGCCGCCCCGGCGGTGACACGCTCACGTCCCTCACCGCGGCGCTCTCCGCCTACTTCCGGACCCTCGTCGAGCCCTACTGGCCGCACATCCGCACAGCGGTCGGCAACGATGTCGACCTGCGTTCCCGGAGCGTCCTGGACGGCGGCACACAGGCGCTGCTGGATGGGCTGCGTCCGATGGCCCGCTGGCGGGCCCCGGTCCTCGAAGTGGACTATCCCACCGAACGCGATCTGTACCTGGAGGGGCGCGGACTGCTTCTCGTCCCCTCGTTCTTCTGCTGGCGCCGCCCGACCGCGCTGGCCGACCCCGGCCTCGATCCCGTGCTGGTCTACCCGGTGGAGAAGGTCCCGCTGACCGTCGCGCGGAACGCGGAGGGCGGCGTCGAACGTCTGCTGGGCCGCACGCGCACCGCTGTCCTGTCGGAGGTCGCCTTCGGCGGCTCCCGCACCACCTCCGACGTGGCCCAGGCCGTGGGGATCGCGATGCCCAGCGTCAGCTACCAGATCGGTGTCCTGCGCGACGGGGGCCTCGTGGCCAGCCACCGCGACGGGAAGTACGTGCTGCACGCGGCCACCCCGCTGGGCCTGCGGCTGCTGTCCGGAGCGGGCCACCCCGCGCTGCCGTGAGCCCGCTCCCCGTGGGCGGGAGCGCCGTCGGGGCGTGGCATGATCGGGGCCATGCCTGAACGTGTTGTGGCCGCCTGTGACGGGGCCTCGAAGGGAAACCCGGGACCTGCCGCATGGGCCTGGGTCGTCGCCGACGTGGACGAGACCCCGACCCGCTGGGAGGCGGGGCCCCTCGGCACGGCCACCAACAACGTCGCCGAACTGACGGCGCTGGAACGCCTGTTGACGGCGGTCGCGCCCGATGTCCCGCTGGAGATCCGGATGGACTCCCAGTACGCGATGAAGGCCGTCACGACCTGGCTGCCCGG
The DNA here is from genome assembly GCF_040607345.1 of Streptomyces sp. NPDC005302. NCBI lineage: Bacteria > Bacillati > Actinomycetota > Actinomycetes > Kitasatosporales > Streptomycetaceae > Streptomyces > Streptomyces sp. NPDC005302. The sequence goes on along the minus strand of NZ_JBEXGN010000014.1, from coordinate 49,819 downwards.
GTGGAAGCGCAAGGGCTGGAAGACGGCCGCGGGCAAGCCCGTCGCCAACCAGGAACTCGTCGCCCGCATCGACGAACTCCTCACCGGCCGCAACGTCGAGTTCCGCTACGTACCGGCCCACCAGGTCGACGGCGACCGGCTGAACGACTTCGCCGACCGTGCCGCCAGCCAGGCCGCCGTCGTGCAGCAGCCCGCGGGAAGCGGTCTCGGGTCCCCGCAGCCGCCGGCGTCGCCCGACACTTCTGCCTCCTCGGCGCCGGCCCGCCGCCGCCCCGCCGCCAAGACGCCCAGGCAGGGCGCGCCGGCCCGCACCCTCAAGGCGAAGTTCCCCGGCCGCTGCGTCTGCGGGCGGTCGTACGCGGCGGGCGAGACCATCGCGAAGAACGGCCAGGGCTGGGGTCACCCCGAGTGCCGCGCCGAGGCGGCCGGCAACGCCTGACGGCCCGGGGTCAGTCCGTGTCGAACGTGTAGAAGGCCGTGTGGTCCAGCAGGTCCGAGGGCCGCACGTCGTTCCACGGCTTCATCGTCTCGTCCAGGTCGACGACGTTCGGCGTGCCCGCGACCGGCAGATAGCCGGAGCCCGGGTGCCGGCGCTGCCACTGGGCCCACAGCTTGTCTATGTAGGCGTGGTGGAGCCAGAACACCGGGTCGTTCGGGGAGACTCCGGTGCCCATCTGGCCGCCCACCCAGACGTGCACCCGGTTGTGCAGATTGACGCCCCGCCAGCCCTCCAGGTGATTGCGGAAGCCGTCCGAGGCGCTGTTCCAGGGCGCCATGTCGTACGTCGCCATCGACAGCACGGACTCGACCTCGGCGTGGGTGGGCAGTTCACGCACTCCGGCACCCAGGGACCTGCGCAGATAGGTCCGGGTGTCCACGCGCACGCTGACCGGCCAGTTGCCCGCCGCGGCGGCGAACGGGCCGTCCATCACCCGGCCGTCGAGGCTGCGCCCGGTGCCGCCGAGGAAGTCGGGCGCCCACAGCGAGGAGCGCGTGGTGCGGTCGGCGGTCCAGTCCCAGTAGGGCAGCGTCACCGAGGCGTCCACGGCCTGCAGGGCCCGCTCGAACTCCAGCAGGAATCTGCGGTGCCAGGGCAGGAACGACGGTGAACGGTGGCCCGTGCGCTCGCCGTTGTCGGTGTCGCCGAGGATGAAGGCGTTGTGGGTCGTGACGAAGGCGTCGTACCTGCCACTGCGCTTGAGCTGGACCACGGCGTCGACGAAGCGTCGCTTCTCGTCCGTGGTCAGGCTCGCCTGGTTCTTGCGTACGGTCATGTGCGGAACTCCACGATCTGCTTGCTGGGTGGTTCAGTTGGCGGCGAAGGGCACGAGCGGTGCCCCCTGCAGCTCGACGACGGCGGCGCGGGCGGCGGCACGCGGGGTGGGCACGGGGTCGTAGTGACTGACGACGCTGATCCAGCTGCCGTCGGCGTTGCTCATCACGTGCAGTTCCACGCCGTCGATGAAGACGGCGTACGCGCCGCCGTGGTGATGGCCGCCCCCGGTGACCGCACGGCCTTCTATCCGGCGTCCCCGGAAGACCTCGTCGAAGGCCTCCGGGCCGCCGTGGTGGTGCTCGTCGGCTGTGGGCCCCGCGGGCGACGCGGAGGCCGACGGGGCGGTGAGGGCCTGGGCGCCGGCGGCCGTGGCGAGTACGGCGGCTGCCCCGAGAACGCGGCGGCGGGTGAGTTCCGGCATGCGGACTCCTCCTGGAATCGGCTGAGTTGCTGACCCGGTATGCCTATCGGATCAGCAAACAGCGGGAGAAATCGCCGAATGTCGGTTGGCTGCGATCCGGACATTCATGCACATGTCGTGCAAGATTGAACGAAGATGATCTTGCTGTCCGGGGCGTCCGAGGGGTGCCGCCGGAGCAAATCCTGCGGCGGGGGCGCCCGTTGTCGGTGATCTTGCTGTGGCGGTCCGCGTCGAGTGGCGGCGATCACGCCGGTGAACTGGCGCGAACTCCCGGGGTGCCGGGCCCTGCTACTCTTCGTGATCAATTGACCGCTTTGTGCAACATAGGGGAGTGCGCGTGAAGATCGCGTGCGTCGGTGGCGGACCCGCAAGTCTGTACTTCTCGATCCTGATGAAGCTCCAGGATCCGTCCCATGACATCACCGTCCATGAGCGGAACCCGGCCGGATCCACGTACGGCTGGGGCGTGACCTACTGGACGGGCCTGCTCGACAAGCTGCGCGAGGGCGACCCCGTGTCCGCCCTCGCCGTCCGTGAGAACTCGGTGTGCTGGAACGACGGAGTCGCCCACGTCGGCGACCGTACGACCGTGCACCCCGGGGACGAGGGATTCGGCATCGGCCGCCGCCGGATGCTCGACCTGCTCGCCGAGCGGGCCCGGTCGCTCGGCGTGCGCGTCGAGTACGAACGGGAGATCACGCCCGACGAGCTGCCCGACGCCGACCTCGTCGTCGCCGGGGACGGCGTCAACAGCGCCCTGCGTGAGCGCCATGCCGGCCACTTCGGCACGGAGACCGCCGTCGGGCGCAACTACTACGTCTGGCTCGGCACCACCCGGGTCTTCGAGTCCTTCACCTTCTCCTTCGTGGAGACGGACCACGGCTGGGTGTGGTGCTACGCCTACCGATTCGGCGACGACCGGAGCACGCTCGTCGTCGAATGCTCCCCGGAGACCTGGACCGGCCTCGGGCTCGACGCGGCGAGCGAGGCCGACAGCCTCGCCCTGCTGGAGAAGCTCTTCGCCGACCTCCTCGACGGGCACGGGCTGATCGGCCGGGCGCAGCCGGACGGCGCCGCCCAGTGGCTCACCTTCCGGACCCTGACGAACCGCACCTGGCACCGCGGCAACCTCGTCCTGCTCGGCGACGCCGCCCACACCACCCACTACTCCATCGGCGCGGGCACCACCCTCGCCCTGGAGGACGCCATCTCGCTGGCCCGGGCGCTGGGGGAGCACGCGGATCTGGAGACCGCCCTCGACGCGTACGGGTGCGAGCGCCGGGCCGAACTGCTGCCGGTGCAGAGCGCCGCGCGGCACAGCGCCCAGTGGTACGAGAACCTGCCGCGCTACATCCGGCTGCCACCGGCCCAGATGTTCGCGCTGCTCGGCCAGCGGCACTCACCGCTGCTGCCCTACGTCCCGCCGCAGCTGTACTACCGGATCGACCGCGCGGCCGGCCGGCTGGAGGCGCTGCGCCGCTTCAAGCGCTGGCTCGGACCCAAGGTGGCCAGGAGCGTGCAGGCCCGCTCGCACCGATAGCGGCGGACGGGGGCAGGGCCACAGACGTGGGGAAAGGTCCTCCTGACGCTGCGGCGGAGAAAGGCGCGACTGTGGTGAATGGCCATTCACCGGTAAGGTGAATGGCCATTCACCGTTTTTTCGTGCCTACTCCTGGAGTGTTCATGGCGGCCCTGCGTGAGCGGCTCGCGATTCCCGTCCTCGCGTTCGGCGGGATCCTCATGGCCGTCATGCAGACGGTGGTCGTCCCGTTGCTGCCCGACCTTCCCCGGCTCACCGGCGCATCGGCGGGCGCGGTCTCCTGGATGGTCACCGCGACCCTTCTCTCCGGAGCGGTACTGACCCCCGTCCTCGGTCGCGCCGGCGACATGTACGGAAAGCGGCGCGTGCTGCTGATGGCCCTCGGGCTGATGACGGTCGGCTCGCTGATGTGCGCGCTCACCTCGGACATCGGCATCCTCATCGTGGCGCGGGCGCTGCAGGGCGCCGCGGCTGCCGTGGTGCCGCTGTCGATCAGCATCCTGCGGGACGAACTGCCGCCCGAGCGCACGGGCTCCGCCGTCGCCCTGATGAGCTCCACGGTCGGCATCGGGGCGGCACTCGGTCTCCCGCTCGCCGCCCTGCTCGTCCAGTACGCGAACTGGCACGTGATGTTCTGGGCCACGACCGCCCTCGGTCTCGTCGGGCTCACCCTCGCCTGGTGGGCGGTGCGCGAGTCGCCGGTGCGCGAGCCCGGGCGTTTCGACACGCCGGGCGCGCTGGGTCTGGCCGCCGGTCTTGTGTGCCTGCTCCTCGCCGTGTCGCAGGGCGGCACCTGGGGCTGGACCAGTGCGAGCGTCCTCGGTCTGTTCGCCGCCTGCGCCGTGATCCTGACCGTGTGGGTGCGGCAACAGCTGCGCGCCGTCAGCCCCCTCGTCGACCTGAGGCTGGCCGCCCGTCCGCGTGTCGCCCTGCCGCACATCGCCGCCCTGCTGACCGGCTTCGCCTTCTACGGCAACTCGCTGGTCACGGCCCAGCTCGTGCAGGCGCCCGAGGCCACCGGCTACGGACTCGGGCTCTCCATCGTGGCGACCGGCCTGTGCCTGCTGCCCGGCGGAGTGACCATGCTCTTCCTCTCGCCCGTCTCGGCACGCATCTCGGCGGCCCGCGGCCCGCGCGTCACGCTGGCCCTCGGCACCGCGATCATCGCCTCCGGCTACGCGATACGGATCCTGGACAGCCGCGACCTGTGGATGATCATCATCGGTGCCACGGTCTGCGCCATCGGCACCACGTTCGCGTACTCCGCTCTGCCGACCCTCATCCTGCGGGCGGTTCCCGCGGGCCAGACCGCGTCGGCCAACGGCGTCAACGTCCTGATGCGCACGATCGGGCAGGCGGTGTGCAGTGCCGCGGTGGCCGCCGTACTCGTCCACCACACGAGCCTCGTCGCCGGCGCCCCGATACCGACGCTGCACGGCTATCTGCTCGCCTTCGTCATGGCGGGTACGGTCGCCCTGGTGGCCTGCGCGGCAGCCCTGTCCATACCCGGCGACCCCACCTCGCGCGTGACCCCGAGCACCGGCAGCCGTACCGGCGCGTCCCGCGACGAGGCCCTCGAAGGAGCCTGAGCACCGTGACCACGCCCCCCACCGGTCTGACCGCACCCCCGACCGCCCCGGGGCCCGGCGGCCGGCCCGCCGCGGCATCGGCCGGGGACGCGGACACCGCCCCCGCCGCGCCCCGCCGCGACGCCGAGGCCAGCAGGGCGGCCATCCTGCGGGCGGCCCGCTATCTCCTCGCCCGGCACGCCCACGCGGACATCACCCTCAAGGCGGTCGCCGACCGGGCCGGGGTGAGCGCGCCCCTGGTCCTGAAGTACTTCGGCAACAAGGACGCGCTGTTCGCCCGCGTCATGTCCTTCGAGTCCGACGCCGACGCCCTGCTCGACGCCCCGCTGGAGGAACTGGGCCGGCACATGGTCCGGCATCTCCTCGAAGGCCAGACGCAGCGGGGCGCCGACCCCGTCCTGCGGATCGTCTTCGCGCCGCTCCAGGGCGAGCAGGGGGACATATTGCGCGCCAACTTCCGTACCCAGGTCAGCGAGCGTCTCGCCGAACGGCTGAGCGGACCGGGCGCGGGCCTGCGCGCCGAACTCGCCGTGGGCACCCTGCTCGGCCTCGGCGTGATGTACGGCATCGCGCGCGGCACCCATCTGCGCGCCACCGCCGTCGACGACATCGTCGACCGGTACGCGCCCGCGGTGCAGGCCCAGCTCGCTCCCTGAGCCGGGCGGCCCGTGCGGGTCGGCGCCGGTCAGTTCACGCCGGTGGGCCGGAACTGGATGCTGATCCGTGGGCCCGACGCGCGCGCCGACTTGGGGATCGCGTGCTCCCAGGTGCGCTGGCAGGAACCGCCCATCACGATGAGGTCGCCGTGGCCGAGGGGCCGCCGCACGGTCTCGCCGCCGCCCCGGGGGCGCAGCAGCAGGTCCCGGGGCGCGCCCACGGAGAGGATGGCGACCATCGTGTCCTCGCGGGCGCCCCGGCCGATCCGGTCCCCGTGCCAGGCCACACTGTCGCGGCCGTCCCGGTAGTAGCAGAGCCCGGCCGTGGTGAAGGACTCGCCGAGTTCCCCGGCGTAGTGGGCCGACAGCGCGTCCCGTGCCTTGTCGAGGACCGGGTGCGGCAGGGTGTCGCCCGCGCCGTAGTACGAGAGCAGCCGGGGTACGTCGACCACCTGCTCGTACATCTGGCGGCGTTCGGCCCGCCACGGCACCTCGGCGCTGAGCCGGGCGAACAGTTCGTCCGCGCCGCCGAGCCAGCCGGGCAGCAGGTCGATCCAGGCGCCGGCACCCAGCGCGGTGCGGCGCGTCCCGTTCAGCGGACCCAGGTGGAGCTCGTCCGTCTGGTCGAAGAGCGAGCCCTGGAGATGCGTGGCCATGAGGCCAGCGTACCCCCGTAATCGAATATGTGTTCCATTGGTAGGCGTGTCGCCCCCGCTGCCGGCTGCGGCGGCGCGTGGATCACGCGCGATCCACGGCCGCCGCCACGGATCGCGGTGTCCTCCGGGTCTCCGCGCCGGTCCGCCGGACGTACGGGGTCACCAGGGGATCGGGCCCTGCGCGTCGAAGTAGCCGCCGGTCGGCCCGTCCCGGCCGACGCGCGCCATGCGGACGATGATCTCTGCGCCCTGCTCCACGGTCTGGACCCCGGTGTTGCCGTTCAGGTCGGTGGCGGTGAAACCGGGCTCCACCGCGTTGATCCGGATGTCCGGGAACGCCTTCGCGTACTGGACGGTGATCATGTTGACGGCCGTCTTGGACGCCGGGTACGCGATGCCCGGGTAGAAGTGGCCCGGCGATCCGGCATCGCTCATCGCGGTCAGTGAGGCCAGGCCGCTGCTGACGTTCACCACGACCGGGGCGGCGGACCGCCGGAGGAGCGGGAGGAAGGCGTGGGTGGTGCGGACGAGCCCGAAGACGTTCGTCTCGAACAGCCCGCGCATCGTGTCCGCCGTCGTGTCGGCGGCCCCGGTCACACTGTTGCCCGCGCCGCGGCCCTCGATACCGGCGTTGTTGACCAGGACGTCCAGGCCGCCCCCGGCCTCGACGGTCCTCGCCGCGGCCGCGACGGACGCGTCGTCGGTGATGTCGATGACGAGGGGGCGCGCCCCCAGTTCCTCGGCGGCACGGCGCCCCCGCTCGGGGTCGCGGCTGCCGAGGTAGACGGTGTGGCCCGCCGCGACGAGCCGACGGGCGGTCTCGAAGCCGAGACCCTTGTTCGCTCCGGTGATCAGTGTGGTGGTCATGGGTCCACCATCGGTCGGCGCGGTGCGGACAGCCAGGCGTCCCGTCTTCCTGGGACTGTCAGTACCAGGCACCACCACACGCCGGGGTGCACAGTTGAGGGCATGGCGAGCACGGAGTTCGGGCGGACGGTACGGCTCTGGCGCGACCGGGTCTCCCCGGAGGCGGCGGGGCTGCCGGGCGGCGGCCACCGGCGCGCGGCGGGCCTGCGCCGCGAGGAACTGGCCCTGCTCGCGGGGATCTCGGTCGACTACATCACCCGGCTGGAACAGGGCCGGGCCGCCAACCCCTCGGAGCAGGTCGTCGAAGCCCTCGGGCGGGCGCTGCGGGTGTCCGCGGCGGAACGCGAGCACCTCTTCCAGGTGGCGGGGCTCGTGCCGCCGGGCCGGGGCATGGTGCCCACGCACATCACACCGGGCGTCCACCGGCTGCTGGACCGGCTGACGGGGACGCCCGTCGCGGTGTACGACGCGGCGTGGAACCTGCTGCTGGCCAACCCGCTCTACGCCGCCCTGCTGGGCGACCCCTCGGGGTGGCGCGGGAACGAACGCAACGGCGTCTGGCGCAACTTCGCCGGCCCCGGCAGCCGCGTACGCCACACGCCGGAGGAGCGACGGACCTTCGAGGCGACGCTCGCGGCCGACCTGCGCGTGACGGCGAGCCGTTATCCGGCCGACCAGCGCCTGCGCCGGCTGATCGCCGATCTGCGGGCGGCCAGCGACCGGTTCGCGCAACTGTGGGACTCGGGAGCCGTCGCCCACCACGAGGCCGCGCGCAAGACCGTCGACCATCCGCGGGTGGGGGCGGTGACGCTGGACTGCGACGTGCTCGGCGTCGCGGGCACCGACCTGCGGATCATGCTCTACACGGCGGAGCCCGGTACGGAGGACGCCGAACGCGTCGCCCTCCTCGGCGTGCTCGGAACGCAGGCGCTGGTGGACTGAGGCGCAGGCCGGACGGCACCCGCTAGCCGGCCCGGCGCTCCGCCAGCACCGCGCGGATCACGAACGCGGCGTTGTCCGCCATCACCGGGTTCGTCGTGCGGTAGTACGGCAGTTGGATCAGGGCCATGGACAGCGCCCAGCCGCGGCCCCGCGCCCACATGGCGTCGTCGGCGCCGGCCGCGTCCCGGAATACGGTCCGTGCTCCCGCGGGCAGCAGGTTCCAGGCCGGGACGAGGTCGCAGGCGGGATCGCCGGTGCCGAGCGTGCCGAAGTCGATGACGGCGGCGAGCCGGCCCGCCCGGGTCAGGACGTTCATCGGCATCAGGTCCGAGTGGAGCCAGACGGGCGGCCCCGTCCACGCCGGTGCCGCGAGCGCGTCCTCCCAGGCCGCCGTCGCCTCCCTGGTGTCGATCGCGCCCCGCAACTTCTCGATCGCCGAGCGCGTCTCGGCGTCGACGCCCTTCAGGGGGCCGCCGCGGTAGGCGGGAGGACCGTCCGGAAGTCCGGCCCGGCGCAGCGTGGCGACGAACGCGCCGAGATCGCCCGCCAGGCCCTCCGGATCGGACAGAGCGTCGGGAACGGGCGGTTCGCCGTCGATCCAGCGCAGCACGGTCCACCGCCAGGGGTATCCGTCGGCGGGAGCACCGAGCCCGAGGATCTCCGGTACGGGGACCGGGAGGAGCGGAGCGAGGCGCGGCAGCCAGGTGGCCTCCTTGGCCACGTCCTCGGCACCGCCCGGCACGCGGGGAAGCCGTACGGCCAGCTCGTCGCCGAGCCGGTAGAGGGCGTTGACGGTGCCGGCCGACTCGACGCGTCGGAGCGGCAGTCGGGCCCACCGGGGGAACTGCCCGGCCAGCAGCCGCCGTACGAGCGGACCGTCGATCCGCGCTTCGTCGGCGTGCATCGGGCCTGCGGACATCCGTGCCTGCTTTCCGTCGCGGGGAGGTGAACCGCCGTCATCCTGCGGCCCGTTCGGGCTCCCTCGCAACGTGTTTCGGGTCGCGAGGCAACCCCGTGAACCCGTTCGCCGTCTTGATCGGCAACGGGCGGCTGACACCGCGACCACCATCGAGCGGGAATTCACGCGCGGAAATCGGGCGAACTATACACCTTACGTATACATGCCGTGTATACGTCGAGTGGATCACCGTCCTCCGCTGTCAGCGCATCACAACAGCCAGCTACAGCACCACCACCGGACCGCACCGCCCGCGGCCGGACGGTGGCAGACGGAAAGGCATTCATGTACGGCAAGGCCTTCGCCCCGGAGTACCAGGGCGCTCTGACCACCCTGTCCGTGAACTCCTCGCCGACCGACGTCCTCGCGGCGGGGACCGAGCAACTGCGCGCCGCCGAGCGGGCGGGGGAACGGACCGAGGCCGCCCGGTCGGGGCTCGCGGTCGCCGAGGCGCACCGCAGGCTCGGGCAGGTGGCGGACGCGGACCGTGCGTGGAAGGCGAGTTACCGCACGGCGCGCGAGGCGGGTGACGGTGCCGCCATGGCTTGGGCGCTGTGGAGCGGCGGAACGCTGGCCCGGCAGCGCGGCGCGTTCCCGCTGGCATGGCGGCTGCTGCGGCTCGCCGCCGAACTGGGCGGCGAGTCCGGCGACATCGTGGTGCGCGGCTACTCACTGGCCGGCATGGCCGAGACCGGCCGCATCCAGGGCGACTACGAGGCGGTGACCACCCTGCACGAGCAGCTCCTGGCCGAGGCCCGCAAGCGCGGCGAGGCCCGCCACACCGTGTGGGCCCTGGAGGGCATCGCCCAGATCCACCGCAACACCGGCGCGTACGACACCGCGTACGCCCTCTTCGAGGAGGCGGCCGGGATAGCCGCCGGCGCCGAGGACCGGCGCGGGCACGCCTGGGCGCTGCGCGGCCTCGCGGACATCGTCTCCGTGCGCGACGGCGACTCGGAGCGCGCCCTGGAGCTGCTGACCGAGGCGGAGGCGTCCTGCCGTGCCATGAAGCTCTCCGGCGCGCTCGCCTACAACCACAAGATGCGCGGCAACGTCCTCTACCGGGCGGGGCGTTATGCCGAGGCCCGCGACGTCTACACGCGGGCGCTCGCCGAGTTCGAGGAGATGAGTGAGCCACGCGGACGTGCGCTGTCCCGGCTCGGCCTGGCCAAGTCGCTGGCGCGTCTGGGGCGGGACCCCGACGAAACCGCCGCCGAACTGGACGAGTTGGCCGACCTCCTGGACGGCATCGGTCTGCGGCATGCCCGGCAGATGGTCGAACGGGCCCGCACAGAACTCGGGTTGACACCGGCACGCGTCGGAGCGGAGGCCGCACGATGACCCCGACCGCCCTGCGTCGGTCGACGACGGCGACCGTGGGACCGGCCGCGACGGCGAACCGTACCGGTACGGCGCGCCCTGACGCCGCGCCCATCCTGCGTCGCTGCCGCGACCTCACCGCCCCCGCCCTGACGGAAGCGGTCGACCGGCTGCATCCCTGGGTCGCGGAGATGGCCCGCTACGCGATGGGCCTCCGCGAGGCCGGCGGCGTCGGCGCCGGTCCCAGCCGCGGCAAGGGGGTCCGGCAGGCGCTGGCGGTGCTCGGCGCGGAATCGGTTTCGGGGCCCGGCCGCGCGGGCGTTCCGGGAGCCGTGGCGGTGGAGCTCGTCCACACGTTCTCGCTGCTCCACGACGACATCATGGACGGCGACGCGCTGCGCCGTGGGCGCCCCGCGCTGTGGAAGGCTTACGGCACCGGGCCCGCCGTGCTCGCGGGCGACGCGCTGTTCGCGCTGGGTGTGGAGACCCTGGCCGACACACCCCACGCGGGCCCAGCCGTCAGGCAGTTGACCACCGCCCTCGGCGACCTGGTCGGCGGCCAGGCCGACGACCTGCTGTTCGCGGAGCGCCCCTGGACCGGCGCGGAGGCGGTCGGCGCGGGGGAGTACCTGACGATGGCCGAGCGCAAGACGGGCGCGCTGCTCGGCTGCGCGCTCGCACTCGGTGCGCGGCTGGCGGGCGCTCCGGACGGCACCGTGGCCGAACTCGACCGGGCCGGACGCGACTTGGGGGTCGCGTTCCAGATCGCCGATGACGTGCTGGGTGTCTGGGGCGACCCGGAACGCACCGGCAAGCCGGTCCACGGCGATCTGCGCCAGGGCAAGAAGACCCTGCCGGTTCTGGCCGCCCTCGACGCGACGCCCGGAGGCGGCGAACTGGCCGAGCTCCTCACCGCTCCTGGCGCCCTCGACGGTGACGGGGTCCGTCGCGCGGCGACCCTCGTCGAGCGGGCGGGCGGACGGGCCCGGGCCGAACACGAGGCCCAGCGCCACCTCGCCGAAGCGCGGGCACGACTGACGTCCCTGCGTCTCGCCCCCGGACCGGCCGGCGAACTGCGCACGCTCCTGACGGCGTTGGCCGACAGGACGGTCTGACGATTCCGGCCCCCGGGATCCGGGCCGAACCGTGCCGCCGACCGGCGGCCGGGCCACATCGGCCCCGCGGTCGGATCACCGGGGGCCCGCGGGCCGCTTCGCTTGCCTCGTTCCGGACCCTTCGGCGCCCGGAACGAGCCGACCGCAACGGGCTGCCAATGGACGTGACGAGCCCGGCCCGCCGGTCCGGCGCAGCGGGGCGAACACCTCGACGGCGGGGCCCGGCACCGGCGCCTCCCGAACGACACGGGGCCAGGGGGTGGGCGGGGCCGCTCCTCGGCGCCTTGCCGACCTCAGCGCCTTGCCGACCTGGGAGCACGGCGACGGCTCGCCTCGTACGCCGACACTCCCGTACCCCGTACCCGCGATGCGTCGGCAGTCCCCTCCTCCTCCCCGGAACCGTGCGAGCCGACAGGGGCCGGTGGCACGGCGGTTGAGCACGTGGAGGTTCGCCCGATTCTCCTCCGCTCCCCTCCGCCCGGCCCGACCTCCTGTCGCGCCCCGTGCGACATGAGTCACATCCGCCTCCCCGCCGGTCCTGGCAGGCAACCGGCTCCGGGCCGCTCACATCTGTCCGGTCGACGCACCGCCGGTCAGGTCGGCCGGTGGTGACCCGGGGCCCGACCAGCCCCCGCGGCGCCGAACAGCGCCGTGCCGCAGGGCGGTTGGCGTTGCCGGCCGCCCCGTACCGAAGGAACTCAGTGCGTAGACCCCACATACGCCGCGTGGCGATAGCCGTCGCCGTGACGACGGCCGCCACGCTTCCGGGCCCCGCCCTCGCGGCCGTGCCCGACGCTCCCGCCCGCGAGGCCGCCGCGTCCTCCTCGCCGGTGGCATCGGCCAGGGCGGCTGCCCTGGCCCACGCCGAGGACACCGGGGTGGCCCAGGGCGACACCCTGCGGGCCAAGGACGTGATGACGGACCCCGACGGCAAACAGCACGTGCGCTTCGTCCGTGCCCACCAGGGCCTACCGGTTCTCGGCGGCGACCTGGTCGTGCACCTCGACGCGCGGTCGCGGTACCTGGGCGTGACCCGGGCCGCCGGCCACCCGGTCGAGCCCGCCACCGTAGAGGCGAAGCTGACGCCCCGGCAGGCGGAGCGGAAGGCTGCCGACGCGGCCCGGGGCGACGCGGGCGACGCCCGACTCGTCGTGGACGCCCGCGAGGGCGGCGCCGCCCTCGCGTATCAGGTGACCGTGACGGACAGCGGCACCACGGAGGCCGGCGGCTCCCGTACGGTCGTGGTGGACGCGCACAGCGGCCGGATCCGCAGCAGTATCCCGGACAACGACGAGTTCATCTCGCCGTCCCTGGCGGACACCCTGCGCGAGCGCGGCGGCAGCGCCACCCCGCAGACCGGTCTCGCCGCCGGACTCCCGGGTCCGACGAGCGCCGCGCGAGCGGGGCACTACCCGGCGACGGCGACCGGGAGCGGTGCCTCGCTCTTCGCCGGCAAGGTGGCGCTGACCACCACCCGGACCGCGCGGACCAGCTATCTGCTCAAGGACCCGACCCGGTGGAACACCGAGACACGGGACGCCAAGGGGCAGGAGCTGGAGTCCTTCGCGCGGGGCAAGAAGTTCACCGACGGGGACAACAAATGGGGCACCGGCACCACGGCGTCCAGGTCCAGCGCCGCGGTGGACGCGCAGTACGGCATCTCCAAGACCCTGGACTTCTACAAGAAGACCTTCGGCCGCAAGGGCATCAAGAACAACAGCGCCGGCGCCCGCGGCATGGTCCACTTCGGCAACAAGGTCGGCAACGCGTTCTGGGACTCGACGTGCGGCTGCATGCTCTACGGCGACGGTGACGGCCAGTACTTCAAGAAGCCGCTCGTCGTCCTCGACGTCACCGGACACGAGCTGACCCACGGAGTCGTCGACGCGACCGCCGCGCTCGAACCCACCCGCGTGGACGACGAGGGCAACCAGTACGGCGAACCGGGTTCCCTCAACGAGTCGCTCGCCGACATCTTCGGCTCGAACGTCGAGTTCGCGGCGAAGAACCCGAAGAACCCGCCGAACTACCTCGTGGGCGAGAAGCTGGGCCTCGCCCAGAAGTTCCTGCGCCGCCTGGACCACCCCTCCCTCGACCTGCTGGAGGAGGCCGTCGACTACTGGTCGCCCGCCTCCTACGACACCGAGGTGCACGCCGGTTCCGGCGTCTCCTCGCACGCGTACTACCTGCTCGCCGAGGGCAGCGGACGCAAGACGATCGGCGGTGTGACGTACGACTCGCCGACGTTCGACGGTTCCCGTGTGACCGGCATCGGCCGGACCAAGGCGACCGCCGTGTTCTACCGGGCGCTGACCCGCTACATGGTCTCGACGACCGACTTCCATGACGCGCGCAAGGCCACCCTCAAGGCCGCCGCCGACCTGTACGGCTCGACCGGCACCGAGTACAAGGCGGTGGGCAAGGCCTGGGCGGCGGTGAACGTCACCGCCGCCAACACCCCTGCCAGGAAGCACTGACGGACGGGTAGGGGGGTGTCACGCCGGCGCGGCGTGACACCCCCCTGCCTCCGCCTCCCGGCGTGGTGTCGATCAGTGTTGCTGCTGCTTCTGCGGGGTCACCTCACTGGGCCGGACGACGACGTATCCCTCGCCCTCCAGCTTCAGCTGCACCGCCTCGCCGGATCCCCCGCGGATCATCGAGCCGATGGACTGCGACCGGTGCAGGGAGGTCTTCAGATGCGCGGTCCAGCCGACGACGGCGTCCGTGTCGACGAACACCGGCTGCTGCTGCGTGACGGGGATGACCAGCGGGTTGCCCTCGCATATCAGGCCCAGGTCACCATGGCCGGTGAAGACACTGTTGAACAGGCCGCCGCCCGTGATGCCCGCGCCCTTCACGGTCTTGATGTCGTACGACAACGTGGCGTCGAAACACAGGACGTTGCGGCCGTTGACCGTGAAGACGTCGCCGGGCTCGATGCCCACGATGAAACAGTTCTGCGCCTCGTGCGCGAACCAGGCCTCGCCCTGCCCGCGGACGGCCATCAGCGGAAGTCCCTCACCGGTGACGGCTCGCTTGAGCATGCCGCCCACGCCCTGGCCCTTGCGCTCGAACTGGAGGCTGCCCCGGTAGGCGACCATCGCGCCCTGCCGCGCGAACATCTCCCCCTGGACGGCGTACTTGATCGATTTGGCGTTCTGCAGTGTCATGCCCGGCGTGACGGCGGGCTGCACCATGTGGTCACTGGAAAAGAGATCACTCTTCATGCGGGCATCCTGTCGCGGAGGCCGCGGGTCCGCCAGAGTCGTGGCGATCTTGGGACGCCCGGTGACCGAGCTGCGACACGCCGAAGGCCGGCCCGGGTCAACCGGACCGGCCCGCAGGTGAGTTGTCAGGCGGCCTCGACCGTGCCGACGTGGCTGTGCAGCCGGTTCACGACCTCGGCGATCTGGGCGGCGACCTCGGCGTCGTCGACCGGGTGCGTCTCCGCGAAGCGGACCACGGAGCCGGGGACGGAGAGCTTGACGTCCTCCAGCACGGTGCCACCGGCGATGCCCACGGCCTTGCGCGCCTCGTCCTGCGCCCACACGCCGCCGAACTGGCCGTACGCGGTGCCGACCACGACGGCCGGCTTGCCGGTGAAGGCGCCGGCGCCGTACGGACGGGACAGCCAGTCGATGGCGTTCTTCAGGACGGCCGGGATGGTGCCGTTGTACTCGGGGGAGAAGAGGATGAAGGCGTCGGCGGAGCCGGCCGCCTCGCGCAGCCGGGCGGCGGCGGCGGGAACGTCGCCCTCGACGTCGATGTCCTCGTTGTAGAAGGGGATCTCGGCGAGGCCCTCGAAGAGGTCGACCTCGGCACCCTCCGGGGCGAGCTTCACGGCCGCCTCGGCGAGCTGACGGTTGTGGGAACCGGCGCGCAGGCTGCCGACGAGCGCGAGGATGCGAACGGACATGAATATCTCCCGGTAATGGAAACGCTGAAACATTGCCGCAACAAACCGGACCGAGGTCCGCTTACAGGTCTATCACCGAAGCGGACCGCAGTCCAGTTGTCCCCGATTGCCGTTACGCTGGGTTCATGTCCACGCCACTCCCGCCGTTCCCCGAGCGACAGGACCTCTCCGACGAGCCCGTCCTGATGGAGCTGACCGCCCCCGGCGGCGCCCCGCTGCGCGCCGACGCCGCGCGCAATCGCGCGCGACTGCTGGAGGCCGCCGCCCGCCTGGTCGAGGAGGAGGGGGTGGACCGGCTCACGATGGAGGCCGTCGCCACCGCCGCGGCGGTGGGCAAGGGCACCGTGTTCCGGCGCTTCGGCGACCGCACCGGCCTGCTGATGGCCCTGCTCGACCACACCGAGCAGCGTTTCCAGGCCGCCTTCATGACCGGTCCGGCACCCCTGGGGCCCGGCGCCTCCCCGGCGGAGCGGCTGCGCGCCTTCGGCTGCCGCGTCCTGCGCCAGACCTCCGAGCAGCTCGACCTGTACCTCGCCGCCGAGCCCGACGCGAGCCGCCGCTTCACCTCCGCGCCGTACCGGGTGCGGCTGATGCACGTGTGCATGCTGCTGCGCCAGGCCGGCTCGGGCGCGGACGTCGAACTGGTCGCCCAGACCCTGATGGGGTACCTGGACCCGGTGCTCGTCAGTCACCTGACCCAGCAGCGGGGGATGCCCCTGGAGCGCCTGGAGACCGGCTGGCGCGATCTGGTGGACCGCAGCCTCGCCCCGCGCTCCGCTCGGTCCGGAGGCGAGTAGGGGCGGCACACGGAAGCGGGGCGGATGCCGTGTCCTGACATCCGCCCCGACTCCGCCCCGTGGCGTCGGTCAGCTGAAGGGGTCCAGCGTCACGTAGGCCTGCTGCGGGTTGCCGTCGTGGACGAGGGACTCGTGGTTCCCGACGTCGTCGAAGGCGAACGCGTAGGCATTGCCGTCGGCCATCTGCGCGTGGATCTTGCGGGCGTACTGGTTGGTCACCGAGTCCGCGTAGAAGTTCGCGGAGCTGGTGTCGGGCTGGTTGGGGTTGGTCAGCAGTGTCGAGCGGTTGAAGCCCGCGCACAGTGTGCGGGAAATCGGGCCCCTCACCAGGTCGTTGGGTGCGTCGAGCTTCTTGTAGCAGCCGAAGATGCTGTCCGAGTCGGGCTTCTGGAAGCTGGTGACGACGGCGCCGGAGCTGTTCGTGAAGTTCATGACGTTGCCGGAGACCCGGCCGAAGTACTTCGTGTTCGGCTGGTCGCCGAACGGGGTCACCGTCAGCGTCGAGGAACTGTACTTCTGCCAGACGCGGTTGACGTAGTCGTCCATCACGGTGGCCGGAAGGGCACCCCCCTCGATGCCGTGCCCCGGTGCGAGCGCCCGCAGCACGGTGCCGTCGGACCGGGTCTGGATCAGGTTGGCCCAGCCGCCCGGCTGGTTCCGCAGCGCGTTGAAGAAGCCGGTGTATCCGCCCGGCCTGAGGTGACCGGTGCTCTTCGTGCTCCCGTCGGGCGCCTTGACGCCGACGGCGTACGGAGCGGAGAACATGTCGACCTGGGTGCTGTTGATCCACAGGCCGGAGTCGTTGAGCGTGTACTCGGACCAGTTGAAGAGGATGTTGTGGTTCGGGTCGCTCGGATTCTGCACGGCCGGCTGCACGAGCCCGCCCGTCGTCACGCGGAAGTCGAGCTTCTGCCCGAACGAGAAGTAGAGCCGCCCGGAGAACTTGGGCAACTGGATCGTCTTCGTCTGGCCGTTGGCCGGGCCCGCGATCGACGCGTCGGGCGCGGGGGTCGGCGGGTTGCCGCCCGCCGGCCAGGCGTGGAACGCCCCGCCGGCGTCGGCCCAGCCCTGCTGTCCCGTCGAGAGCTGGGTGCCGAGGTCGTAGATGTAGACCGGTTCGCTGCGGCCCGAGTTGTTCGTGAACGTGAGGGGAATGGTCGCGGGGACCGCGGCCTCGGCGCGGGAGGGCGTGCCGAAGGTGAGCAGGGCCGTCGTGAGCGTGGCAGCGGCCAGGGCCCAGGTCGTCCATCTGGATGTCGCGCGCACTCTCTGCCTCCTTGATGTGGGGGTTCAGCGAGGTGGATTTCCGCGGACGCGGCTCGTCCGTTTCCTTTTGAGAGCGCTCTCAGAATTGCGCCGGGCGGCGTACATGTCAACGATTCACACAAAGTTGGTCCGGTCCAACCTGTGGCTCTGGAGGGCGAGTTCACGCCATGACCCGACAATGGCCAGGTGGTCGAGCGGGGTTGACCTTGAGCGGGGTCCACTGGTTCAGTGGCTCATCCACTCAGCCACTGCCCGAAGGGGGAATCGTGGAGGCTCTGCCCCGCGAGACGATCGTCGACGTCCTGGAGGACCGACTGCGCACGGACATCCTCGACGGACGGCACCCGGCGGGGAGTTACCTGCCCCCGGAGCGACGGCTCGCCGACGGGTACGGCGTCACCCGCACCACGCTCAAGCACGCCTTCGGGCGGCTCGTGCAGGCGGGACTGCTGGAGACCCGGCACGGGGTCGGGACCCGGGTGCGGGACTACGCCCGGCTCGGTGGGGCGGATCTGCTGCCGATGCTGGTCCGGCACGACGCCGGATGGGTGCGTGAGGTCTTCGAGGTCCGGCGCGGCATCGGCGCGTTGATAGCCGAGCGGGCCGCCGTCCGGGGAACCCGCGCCCAGCGCGCCGAACTGGCCGCGCTGCTCGACGCCGTCCGGGAGGCCGACGGCGCCGACGCCGTGCAGCTCGCCGACATCGAGGTGCACCGTGCGCTGGCCCGGGCCACCGGTAATCGCGTCTACGTCCTGCTGACCAACACCCTCTTCAACGCCTACCTGCCCGTCCGCTCCCTGCTGAAAGGCCCGTTCACCGATCCGCGGGAGGCGTACGAACGCCTGGTGCCGGTGGTCGACGCGGTGAGCGGCGGGGACGCCTCGCGGGCCCACGCGGCGGCCGGCGCCTATCTGCGGGAGACCGAGCGCATCATGCTGGACGGCCTCGCGTGAGGGGCACGGTGTTCACCGAGACCATGCTCGGTACGGTCCGCCTCGACGGCGAACCCGGCGAGCGGCGCGTCCGCCTCGACCTGCGCGCCGACGCCGACCGGGTTCTCCTCCCGCACCGGACGACGAACGCCCGCCTCACCGGCCGGGTCCGGATCGCCGGCCACACCGACGACCCGGGCGCGACCGGCGAGTTGGAGATCTCACCGATCGCCCGCCGCCGCATCCGCTACCGACTCGCCTTCACCGCCGACGGACGCCGCCTCACCCTGGACGGCTGGAAGTCCGTGACCCCGCGCCGCCCGTTCACCTCGATGACCGTGCTGCCCTTCACGCTGTACGACGCCGGGAAGCGGGTCGGCGAAGGAGTCCTGCGCTTCCCCGCCGCCACCGGACTCGCCCCCTTCCTGCTCAGTTTCCGCTTCCCTCGCCGCGAGAACCCCGAGCGGCACACGGCCCCCCGCTGGAACGGCGCCCCCGGCCGGACCGAGGTCTGGTACACCACCATCAGCGACCCCGTGACCGGCACCGGAGTGTGGGTGCACCACGAACTCACCGCGCCCACGGACGGATCCGCCCCCGTCGCGCACGGCTGGGTCGCGGCCTTCCCCCGCGACGGCGAGGTGACGCACGCCCGCTTCGGGCCCGTTCCCTGGACCCGGCCGACGGACGGATTCGCCGCCGACGGCGTGAGCAGCACGGCGGGACGACTGAGCGGCACCGCGGGCGACTTCCACTGGAAGCTCGACGAACGACCGCGGGCGGAACCGCTGTTCACCTTCCCCCGCTGGTCCTGGAACCGCCCTCTGCTCCCCGCGGCCCAGATGCTCCCGGCCGCCCGCGCCACCTACGACGGCACGTTCACGTACGGCGGCACGACCCTCACCCTGAGCGGCGCACCCGGAGCCTCCGCCCGGATCTACGGGCACGGCAACGCCCACCGCTGGACCTGGCTGCACGCCGAACTCGGCGACGGCGACGTCCTGGAGATCGTCGCGGCCGTCTCCACCCGGCCCGCCCTGCGCCGACTGCCCCCGCTCGTCTTCCTGCGACTGCGCCGCCACGGCCGGACCTGGCCCCGGCGACCCGAACGCTCCGCCGTCGGCTGGCTCGGCCTCGGACGGTTCCGCGCCGCGTTCGGCCTGCCCGAATGGACGGTCACCGGCCGAACGGCACTGCGCCGCGTCCGCGTCCAGGTGAGACAGCCCCCCGAGCGGACCCTCACCCTCACCTACCGCGACCCGGACGGAGCCTCCGCCGTGTGCCGCAACAGCGAGTCGGCCGACGCCCGCATCGTGCTGGAACGCTGGTGGGGCCGCTGGCGGCCGGAGGCGACCTGGGAACTCGACGGCACCGCGCACGCCGAGGCGGGCGACCGATGACCGCCGAGGGACTCGTCGCCGCACTCCTCGCCGACACGGGCGACGCCGACTGGCCCGCCCGCGTGCCGCACCGTCTCGACGCCGTCCTCACCGCCCTGCCAGGACCCGCCCGCGCCGGGGTCCGTACCGCCGTCGCCGCCCTGGAGACGTACACCTTCCTGCGCACCGGCAGACGCCTGACGGCCCTCGCGCCCGGCGAACGCGAGGACGTCCTCGGCTCCCTGGCCGCGCGGCCCCGGCTCGCCCCGCTCCTCGACGTCCTCAAGATCCCCGTACTGCTCGCCGCCGGTACCGAACGGATGGCGGCCGGGCCCGCGACCGCCGCCGTGGCAGCGCCGCCGGATCCGCCGCTCGACTGCACCCCCGCCGCCGACTGGCCCGCCCGGAGCACCGCCGACGTGATCGTCGTCGGCTCCGGCGCCGGCGGCGCCATGGCGGCGCGGACCTTCGCGCGCGCCGGACTCGGCGTGGTGGTCCTGGAGGAGGGCGATCACCACTCCACCGCCTCCTTCGGGAGGCGGGCACCCCTCGACCGGTTCGCCGAGCTGTACCGGGACGGCGGCGCCACCGTGGCCCTCGGCAACCCGCCGCTGCTCCTGCCGGTCGGCCGCGCGGTCGGCGGCACCACCGTCGTCAACTCCGGTACCTGCTACCGGACTCCGGACCACGTCCTGGCCCGCTGGAGCGGCAGCTTCGGCTTCGCGCTCGCCGACGGGTTCGGACCCCTCCTCGACGAGGTGGAGCGCACCCTCCGCGTGGGGCCGCAACCCCTCGACGTCCTCGGCAACAACGGCCTGCTCGCCCTCGCGGGCGCCGAACGGCTCGGCTGGCGGGCCGCCCCCCTGCGCCGCAACGCACCCGGCTGCAAAGGCTCCTGCCAGTGCGTGGTGGGCTGCCCGACCGGCGCGAAGCAGAGCGTCCAGCTCTCCGTGCTGCCCGACGCCTGCGCGGCGGGCGCCCGGATCGTCACCGGAGCACGCGTCCACCGCGTCCTGCTGGACCGGGACGTGCCGGGCGCGCCCCGCGCGGCAGGCGTGCTGGCCCGCCGGGCCGACGGCGGCGAACTGGAGATCCTCGCGCCCCTCGTCGTGGTCGCGGCCGGGACACTCCACACGCCGCCGCTGCTGCGCCGCTCCGGTCTCGGCGGGCATCCTCGCCTCGGCCGCAACCTCAGCGTGCACCCGGCCACCAGCGTCGCCGGACGCTTCGCCGAACCCGTCACGGCCTCGCGGGGTGTGCTCCAGAGCGTCGGGGTCGAGGAACTCCACGAGCGCGGCGTCCTCGTCGAGGCGACCGCGAGCCCACCGGGCATGAGCAGCTTCGTCCTGCCCGGCCTCGGCCGTGAACTGCGGCGCGAGCTGGAGGACGCCGACCACCTGGCCACCCTCGGCGCCATGATCGCCGACCGCCCCTCCGGCCGGGTCGTGGGCCGTGACCGCGCCCTCGTCGGCTACGCCCTCGACCGGCGCGACGGCGACCGCCTGATGACAGCCGTACGCGCCATGGGCCGCCTGCTGTTCGCCGCCGGTGCCGAGGAGGTCCTCACGGGTGTCGCCAGCGCGCCCCGGGCCCGCTCCCTCGACGCGCTCGACGACCTCCTCGCGGGCGTGGGGCCCCGTGACCTGCACCTGTCGGCGTTCCACCCCACGGGTACCGTCGCCGCGGGCGCCGATCCCGGCCGCGCGCCCGCCGACCCCGAGGGGAGGCTGCGCGGTGTCCACGGTGTGCTCGTCGCGGACGGCTCGCTGCTGCCGGGCTGCCCGGAGGTCAACCCGCAGCTGAGCATCATGGCGGCGGCCCTGGCGGTGTCGCGGGCGTGGCTCGACCGCACGGGACGGAGCGGCTGAGATCCGCGCGCCACCCCAATGGGCCCCTGCGGTTCGCCGTCGCCGCGCACGGCACGGAGCATGAGGGAGGCCGTACGAACGGAAGTGGACGAGCCGACGAGCCCCCGTGCCCCGTACGGCAGGAAGAGGCGAGCCCCCATGAGCAGACGCGCAACCCCCGGCCGAAGCGGATCACGGCGTATCGCTGCCCTGCTGGCCGCGATCGCGTGCGGGTCCCTCCTGGTCTCCTGCAGTTCGGACAGTGACAGCGACAGCGGCGCGGCGTCCGCCACGCCCACCCCGCCGAACGCCTCCGACTTCACGGGGACACCGCCGTCCTCGATCGCCTCGGCCGCCTCCTCGATCATCGAGTCCGCGAGCGGCCGGGCCTCGTCGGCGGCCGCCTCCGTGTCGGCGCGGGCCTCGGAGTTCGCGGCATCGGTCGACGCCGACACCGAGCGCGCCGCCACCACCGCCCAGAAGCAGCTGAAGGACGTCAAGGGCGCCGGCAACGCGACCTCCGACGTCAGCATGACCGGCCTGCCCACAGGGGAGACCGGCGGCCTGCGCGCCGTGGTCGTCACCATCACCAACAAGACCGGCCAGAAGGCGTCGTACGCCGTGCAGGTCGACTTCAAGAACCCCGACGGGAAGGTCGTGGAGACCCGCTACGTCGGCAAGGAGAACCTCGAACCGGGCAAGCGCGCGCAGCCGGTCGTGGTCAGCAGGCAGCCCGCTGAGCCCCAGCTCACCCCTGTGCTGGCCAAGGCCCAGCGCTACTGACCGGCCACGGCCGGGTGACGGCCGCCCGCACACCGACGGGACCCGGCCTCCTGACGAGGTCGGGTCCCGGCCGTGTGCCGCGGGCAGGATCCGTCAGGGGTACGAGACCACCGTGGACGGCACGGTGGAGGTGCCCGACGTGGGCGCCCCCGTGTCGTTGATGACCCGCTCGTACTGTCCGGCTCCGCCCAGCGAGACGACCAGCAGGTCGTGGAACTTCACGCCGGGCTTGTTCGGTGCCGCGAAGCCGTGGTGCTGCACGATCGTCTGGTCGACGTTGTAGTAGCAGTAGCTGCCCAGGCCCCAGCCCTCGTGCGTGGTCACGGAGTCGGCGACCTTGTAGGCCGCGTATCCCTTGATGCTGCCGTTCTGGATCGCGGCCTGGTTCGGCGCGTCGTAGGCCTTCTCGTTCTGGAAGAAGATGGTGCGGCCGCGCTCGCCGTACCACTGCACGTCGTACTTGTTGAAGTGTTCGACGAACAGCCCGGTGGCGAGGACGTCGGCGCCGTTGACGCGGATGCCGTAGTCGGCCCGGTTGGTGTCCCAGCCGACGCCCGTGCCGTGGTCGGCCCGCCACACCCAGGTGTGGTCGATGATCGTGTGACGGCTGTTGATGACCATGCTGGTCGTCGCCTTGCCCGCGCCGGCCCCGCCGATGCGCACGAACACGTCCTGCACGGTGGTCGGGTTGGCCGAGTGGTCCGCCGAGGCGCCCGTCGGACCGACCTCCAGGAGTGTGTTGGAGTTGACGGGCCCGGCGTCGATCAGGAAACCGGCGAGCCGGACCCCGTCGACGTCGGCCGTCCGCAGCGCGGTGACGCCGTTGTCCGGGATCAGCGTGGCGTAGCCGAGACCGAGGACCACGGTGCCCGCGCGGTTGACCTGGATCGGCTGGTCCAGGTGGTAGATGCCCGGCGTCAGGAGCAGGTGAAGCCCCTGGGTGAGCGCCGCGTTCAGGGTGGCGGCGGTGACACCGGGCTTGGCCACGTAGAACTGGCTGAGCGGCAGCGACGAGCCGCGCGGAGTGCCGTTGCCCCAGGTGACGCCGCGCGCGTTGGTGCGCTTCTCCGGCAGGAACACCCGGTACTCGCTGCCGTTGAGGTACAGGAACGGCTTCTCCCGGGAGACCGGGGTGGTGTCGAGCGTGGTGTAGGGCGGGTTCGGGAAGGACTGCGCGGGTGCGCCCTGGACACCCGAGAACACCATGTTCCAGACGGCGTTGGACCAGCCGCCCACCGAACTGTCGCGGGTGTACCACTGCTGCTGCGAGTACGGGCCCACCGAACCGTCGATCCGGCTGTCGGCGATGTAGCCGCCGCTGGCCCATCCGTAGCCGTTCGGGGCGAGGTTGAGGCCGCCCCTCACGTGCATCCGGCGGAACGGCGCCGCCTGCGCGACCGCCCAGCGGTTGGTGCCGTTGACCGGGGTGAGCGCGAGGTTCTCCGCCGAACGCCAGAAGTTCTGGGTGGCGTTGCCGTTGAACCAGCCCGCGTCGACGGTCACGTCACCGTTGATCGACGTGTCGTCCGGGGACAGGCCGAGGCCCGCGATCGAGGTGTAGAAGCCGAGCTGGGCGTTGAGCCCGTTGTACGTACCCGGCTTGAACAGGAGCGCGTACCGGCCCGTGCCGAACTGGGCGGTCTCCTGCTGCTTGAAGATCTGGTCGAGCTTGGCCTGGATGCCCGCCGTCGACGGGTCGAAGACGATGACGTTGGGGCCCAGGTCGCCGCCGCCGGGAAGGGCGGCCGGCTGCGGGGCCGGCGCGGCGGACGCGGGGGAGGACAGAGCGAGGAGTCCTGGCGCCGCCGCGGCGGCGGCCATCGCTCCGAGAACGGTGCGGCGCGCGACGGGGGAGCGGCCGGAATCCGGGGTGTCCGTGGGGGTGTGAGACATGGGGGGCGACTCTCCTGGTTCAGGAAGTGAACGGTGGGAGGTTGGGGGAGCGCTCTCTTGCCGATGCATGCTTCATCCAGGTGAACGACGCGTCAAGAGTTGTGACCGGAGTCCCGCATGTTGTTGCCGAGTGAACCATCAACTCAGCCTGGTTTTGGTGTACTTGATAGCCGTATGGCGGCAGTTGGGTGGGGTTCCCCGGCCTTCTCGTGTGTTCAAGAGGTGCGCGCATCGCACGCAGTGATTCTCCGTCAGCTCCCTTGACACCCTTGCGCAACCGCCACAACACTCCTCGACGGGAGAGCGCTCTCCCAGTTCCTCGGCACATGTGATGGACCGTCACGCGGGCGGCCCCGGACAGCATTCCGTCCTCGGGTCGCCCGGCCCCCACCGTCCCCATCGACGTGGCAGGAGGTCTCCATGGCACGGAGATCGAAGATCGTCTCAGGAATCCTGATGTCCAGCGCACTGGTTCTCACCACGCTCGGCCTGGCCGGCGTGGCGATGAGCGCCGACCCGGCGCCCGGCGCGGCAGCCTCGGTGGCCGGGTCGGCCACCGTCCACACCGGGCACGCGATGCCCGTCTCGACGCTCGCCTCGCCCGAGGACCCGGACGGCGACGGATACATCCCGGCGAACCCACCGGTGACCGGGGTCGTCCCCTCCAAGGCGGAGCCGACGCACCGGTACTTCCACGAGTTCCAGGCGAACTGTTCGGTGTCCCACACCCGGCCGGACGACCCGATCGTCTACCCCGGCCAGCCGGGCAAGTCGCACGACCACACCTTCATGGGCAACACCACCACGAACGCGGCCAGCACCACCGCCTCGCTCGACTCCGGCGGGACCACCTGCAAGGCCCCCGGCGACAAGTCGGCCTACTGGATGCCGACCCTGCTCAACGGCGGCACACCCGTGCTTCCGGTGGGCCCCCAGGTCATCTACTACAAGGCCGGGGTCACCGACTACACCAGCGTGCGGCCCTTCCCGAAGGGGCTGCGCTTCGTCGTCGGCAGCCCCATGCAGTCGGCGGCCGACTTCCGCAACCACCGCGGTTTCGTCGAGGGCTGGGAGTGCGGCGACAGCTTCTTCAACGTCGACTTCCCGCAGCAGTGCCCGAACAGGGCCGACGTCCAGCTCAACATCCGTTTCCAGGCTCCCAGTTGCTGGGACGGCAAGTACCTGGACACCCCCAACCACCAGAGCCACATGGCGTATCCGGTGGTCAACCCCGGCACGAACAACAACATCTGCCCGGAGGACCACCCCGTCGCCCTGCCGATGATCGAGTTCAAGATGGCCTTCCCGGTCAACGGCGACATGTCCCAGGTGAAGCTGGCGAGCGGTGCCGGCTACTCCTTCCACTACGACTTCTTCAACGCGTGGGACGCGCAGACACTCAAGGCGCTCGTCGACCACTGTGTCGTCGGCGGCCTGCAGTGCGACGCCCGCGGCTACGACCAGACGCACCCCGAGGCGGGCGCGGCGCTCGACGCGAACTACCGGCTTCCCTGACGCCGGCGCTCCCGCCGGCCGGTACATGGCCCCGGCCGGCGGGACCCCCACAGCCCGACCCCTCGTTCTTCCCCCCTCACCCGCACACCGGACGGACACTCATGACCGCATCCCGTACCACCCGGCGCCGCGTCGCGGCGCCCCTCACCGCGGGCCTGCTCGCCGCTGGAGCTCTCGTCGCGCTGCCCTCCCAGCCCGCGCACGCCGCCGGCAGCGTCGTCAAGGTCACCGGCTCGCAGGGCAACTGGCAACTGACCGTCGACGGCAGCCCGTACCAGATCAAGGGCCTCACCTGGGGGCCGTCCGTCAGCGACGCCCCGCGTTACATGCCCGACCTGAAGTCCATGGGCGTCAACACCGTCCGCACCTGGGGCACCGACGCCTCCAGCAAGCCGCTCTTCGACGCGGCGGCCGCCCAGGGCATCAAGGTGATCGCCGGGTTCTGGCTGCAGCCCGGCGGCGGCCCCGGCAGCGGCGGATGCGTCAACTACCTGACGGACACCGCCTACAAGAACCAGGTCCTCACCGAGTTCCCGCAGTGGGCGGCCACCTACAAGGACAACCCCGGCGTCCTCATGTGGAACGTCGGCAACGAGTCCGTGCTCGGCCTGCAGAACTGCTACAGCGGTGACGAACTGGAGCGCCAGCGCGACGCGTACACCACCCTCGTCAACGACATCACCAAGAAGATCCACGCCGTCGACCCCAACCACCCCGTCACCTCGACCGACGCGTGGACGGGTGCCTGGCCGTACTACAAGAAGAACGCCCCCGACCTCGACCTCTACGCCGTGAACGCCTACAACGCGATCTGCGACGTCAAGGCGGCCTGGCAGCAGGGCGGTTACACCAAGCCGTACATCGTCACCGAGACCGGCCCCGCGGGCGAGTGGGAGGTCCCGGACGACGCGAACGGCGTCCCCGCCGAGCCCACCGACCGGGCCAAGGCCGACGGATACACCCGCGCGTGGAACTGCGTCACCGGGCACAAGGGCGTCGCGCTCGGCGCCACGATGTTCCACTACGGCACCGAGTACGACTTCGGCGGCATCTGGTTCAACCTGCTGCCCGCGGGCGAGAAGCGGCTGTCGTACTACGCCGTGAAGAAGGCGTACGGCGCGGACACCTCCCACGACAACACCCCGCCGGTCATCTCCGACCTGACCGTCGAGGGCGACGCCGCCAAGGTGCCCGCGGGGGGCGATCTCACCCTCGCGGTGAAGGCCACCGACCCCGACGGTGACCCGATCACGTACGAGGTGCAGGACAACAGCAACTACATCGACCAGAGCAAGCAGCTTGTCACGCTGCCCTCCACCAACCTCGGTGGCGGCCGGCTCAGGGTGACCGCGCCGGACAAGCCCGGCGTCTGGAAGATCTACGTCAAGGCCAAGGACGGCAAGGGCAACGTCGGCGTCGAGACCCGCTCCTTCCGCGTCGTGCCGCCCGTCCCGAGCGGCACGAACATCGCCCGCGGCAAGCCGGCCACGGCATCCTCGGCGCAGGCGGGCGGCGGTGACTGCCCCTGTACCGCCGCGGGCGCCGTCGACGGCAACCTCTCCACCCGCTGGGCCAGCGACTGGAGCGACCCCCAGTGGCTCCGTGTCGACCTCGGCAGCCGCACCTCGTTCCGGCATGTACAGCTGGTCTGGGAGACCTCCTACGCCAAGGCCTACACCGTGCAGACCTCGGACGACGGACAGAACTGGACGACCGTCCGCAGTGTCACCGACGGCAACGGCGGCGTCGACGACCTCGACGTCTCCGGAACCGGACGCTACGTCCGGGTCAACGGAACCGCGCGAGGGACCGGATGGGGCTATTCGCTGTATGAGTTCGGCGTCTACAACTGAGTCGGACACCGACGGGAGAGCGCTCTCCCAGGAATGAGGCCGTACCCATGGAGACGACGGACGACGAGGCGGAACGCGAACGGCTCCTCGGCAAACTGACCCTCCGCGAGAAGGTCCGGCTGCTGACCGGCGCGACCACCTGGCGCACCCGGGCCGAACCGGCCCTGGGACTACGGGAGATGGTCCTGTCGGACGGCCCCGCCGGGGTGCGGGGGCAGTCCTGGGACGAGCGCGACCCCTCCCTGCTGCTGCCCTCGGCATCGGCGCTCGGGGCACTCTGGGACGAACGACTCGTGGAACGCCTCGGCGGCCTGCTGGCCGCCGAGGCGCGCCGCAAGGAGGTCGACGTCGTCCTCGCGCCCACCCTCAATCTGCACCGCACCCCGCTGGGCGGACGGCACTTCGAGTGCTTCTCCGAGGACCCCGAACTCACCGGCCGCACCGGCGCCGCGCTCGTCCGGGGCATCCAGGCGCACGGCGTGGCCGCCACGGCCAAGCACTACGTCGCCAACGACTCCGAGACCGACCGGCTGACCGTCGACGTCCGGGTGTCGGAGCGGGTGCTGCGTGAGGTCTACCTGGCGCCGTTCGAGGCGGCCGTCGAGGCCGGCGTCCGGGTCGTCATGGCCGGGTACAACGGCGTCAACGGCAGCACGATGAACGCCAGTCCGCTGCTCACCGACCCCCTGAAGCGGGAATGGGGGTTCGACGGATTGGTGGTCTCGGACTGGGGCGCGCTGCGCGACGGCGACCCGGCGGCCCGCGCCGGCCTCGACCTCGCCATGCCGGGACCCGACAGCCCCTGGGGCGCCGCGTTGGTGCGGGCCGTGGAGGACGGACGCGTCCCGCCGGCGGCCGTCGACGACAAGGTCCGCCGACTGCTCACGCTGGCTGCGGCGTGCGGGGCACTCGGGGATCCGCCGGCCGACGCGGCGGCCCGCTCCGGTGCTGACGACGCGGCCGGTACAGGGGCTCACGCGGAGGCTCCGGGTGATGCCGTCCGCCGTGGGCCTGTCGGAGCCGGAGCGGCCGGCCTGCCCCGGGGCGCGGCCGAAGCGTTCGACCACGCTCGTACGCTGAACGGTTCCCGCGCGCACGGCGGAGCCGAGGCCGGAGTCGCATCCGAAGGCGAAGCGGAAGCCGGGGTTGTACCCGAGGGTGACGCCGGGGCCGGGGCCGGGGCCGGGGCCGGGGTCGAAGGCGGAGTCGCGTCCGAAGGCGAAGCGCAGGCCGAAGTCTCACCCGAAGCCAAAGCCGGAGCGGGGGTCGAACCCGCGGTTGTACCCGAGGCCGAGGCCGAGGTCGAAGCCGGAGTCGCACCCGCAGCCGAGCCCGGAGGCGCGCCCGGCGCCGGATCGCGTGTCGGCGCCGTGTCCGATCTCGGGGGCGCAGCCCCGGATCACCTCCGTGGAAGGCCCGTTCCGTACACCCAAGCCGACGCAACGGCGGACGCCGCGACCCCGGCCCGCCGTGCCGCCGCTGCCGGAAGCGGTGCCGGTACCGAGGTGGAGGCGGAGGACGGGGCCGGGGCCGGGGACGACGACCGGAACGCCCGGGCCCTGCTGCGCCAGGCCGTCGCCGCGAGCGCCGTCCTGCTGCACAACCGCTACGTCCTCCCGCTCGACCCCGGCCGGCTGCGGACGGTCGCCGTGATCGGGGCGCACGCCGCCCTGCCCCGCACACAGGGCGGCGGCAGCGCCGGCGTCTTCCCGCGGCACGTCGTCACCCCGCTCGACGGGATCAGGGCCGCGCTGGGAGACGGCACCCGGGTCGTCCACGTACCGGGCCCCTCGACCGACGCGCCCCCGCCGCCCCTGGCGCCGGACCTGTGCGCCGATCCCACGACGGACACCCCCGGAGTCCGGCTGCGCCTGCTGGACGCTTCGGGGAGCGAGCTGTACTCCGAACACCGGCTCAGCGGCCGCCAGTTGGAACCACCTGAGCTCCCCGGCGCGCTCACCGTCGAGATCACCGCGCTACTGCTCCCGGGAACGTCGGGGCCGTGGACGATCGGCGTCGGCGGATTCGGCCGGATGAGTGTGACCGTCGACGAACACGTCGTCCTGGAAGGGGAGTTCGCGCGGGAAACGGACGATCCGGCCGTCGTCCACGTGAACCCGCCCGTGCACTGCGTCCGCGTCCCCCTCACGGCCGGACGCGCGGTTCGGGTGACGGCGCGTCGCGAACTCGCCCCCGGCACCGGCCGGGCCACCGTGGTGACCGCGGCTCCGCCACGTCCCGACGACCGGGCGGCCCTGGCCGAGGCCGCGGTGGCCGCCCGGCACGCGGACGCCGCGATCGTGGTCGTCGGCACCACCGAGCACGGCGAGTCCGAGGGCTACGACCGGACGGACCTCGGGCTCGGCGGCCGGCAGGACGACCTGGTCAGGGCGGTGACCGCCGCCAATCCGAACGCGGTCGTCGTCGTCAACAGCGGTGGACCCGTGGAACTCCCCTGGCGCGCGCAGGCGGGTGCCGTCCTGCTGACCTGGTTCCCCGGGCAGGAAGGCGGCGCCGGCCTTGCCGACGTGCTGTTCGGGCGCGCCGAACCCGGCGGCCGGCTGCCCACGACCTGGGCGGCCACGCTCGCCGACGCCCCGGTCACCCGCACCGGACCTGTCGACGGCCGCCTCGGCTACGACGAGGGCCTGCACATCGGCTACCGCGCCTGGGCCCGCCACCACCGCACGCCCGCCTACTGGTTCGGACACGGACTCGGCTACACCACCTGGGCGTACGAAGCGCTCGACGTCCCCGACGACCTGGTGGCCGGTGAGTCCTTCACCGTGCGGATCGGTCTGCGCAACACGGGCGGACGTCCCGGACGTGAGGTCGTCCAGGTCTATCTCGCCGGACCCCCCGGCCCCCTGGAACGCCCGGAACGCTGGCTCGCGGGCTACACGGCCGTACACGCCGCACCGGGCG
Source organism: Streptomyces sp. NPDC005302 (assembly GCF_040607345.1). NCBI lineage: Bacteria > Bacillati > Actinomycetota > Actinomycetes > Kitasatosporales > Streptomycetaceae > Streptomyces > Streptomyces sp. NPDC005302. Next base: position 19,373 of record NZ_JBEXGN010000014.1, on the reverse strand, counting down.
AGCGGACGACGGCGGTGGTGCGGATACCGGGCCGCGCGCTACGTCACTGGGAGGAGGAGAGTCACGCGTGGCGCACACGGCCGGGGCCCTACCGGGTGCTCGCGGGCCGCTCCGCCGGATCGCTCCCGCTGACGGCCGTCACCCTGGTCCGGGCCTCGGGCTGAGCCCCCGGCGGTCGCGGAGAGCGCTCTATCCCGGGGCGGGGCCGGGCGGTTAGGGTGCCGCCATGAGCAGACAGGCTCCCACGCTGGAGGATGTCGCGCGGGAGGCCGGAGTCTCGCGCGCGACCGTTTCCCGGGTCATCAACGGTGTCCGCAACGTCGACCCCGGAATTCAGGAAGTGGTGCGCGAGGCCATCGAGCGGACCGGGTACGCGCCCAACCGGGCCGCCAGATCGCTCGTGACCCGCCGCAGCCAGACGGTGGCCCTGATCGTGTCCGGCGCGGGTGACACACCGGGGGAGGAGCAGAACGCCTTCGCGGCACGGGTGTTCGCGGACCCCTTCTTCGGACGGGTCGTCAGCGGCGTGGTGGGATACCTGCGTCCGCGGTCGATGCACCCGCTGCTGATGTTCGCCGAGTCCGCGGACACCAGGAACCAGGTGCTGACCGATCTGCGGCAGGGAAGTGCCGACGGCGCGCTCGTCGTCTCCACGCACGCCGACGACCCGCTGCCCGCGCTGCTCGCCGGCGCCGGACTGCCCGCCGTCCTCTTCGCCCGCCCCACCCGGCCCGTCGCGCTCAGCTATGTCGACCTCGCCCACCGGGACGGGGCGCGCCTCGCCGCCGAGCACCTGCTCAACCGGGGCTGCCGGCGGATCGTCACCGTCACCGGGCCCCTCGGAGTGGCCGCGAGCCAGGACCGGCTCGCCGGGTTCCGCGACACGATGGCCCGCAGGGGGCACCCGTACGTCCCGGTCGCCGAGGGCGGGTTCACGCTGGACAGCGGGATGGCCGCCATGTCCGGGCTGCTGTCCGAACACCCCGACGTGGACGGGGTGTTCGCCGCGAACGACCTGATGGCGCAGGGTGTGTGCCAGGTGCTGCGGGAACAGGGCCGACGGGTGCCGGACGACGTCGCGGTCGTCGGGTTCGACGACTCCAGCGTCGCGGTGACCTGCCGGCCGCCGCTGACCACCGTGCGCCAGCCGGTGGAGGAGATGGCCGCGGCCATGGCCCGGCTCCTCGACGAGCACATCCGGGGTGTACGCACCGAGCCCACGTCGTTGATCTTCGACCCGGAGATCGTGGTCCGGGCGTCGGCCTGAGGCTCGTCCGGCAGGGGCGCCGGACCGCTGTGCCACGCGGGCCCGTTCACCCCGCTCTGCCGGGTACGCCGAGGTGTGTGGCGGACACTGGACCGGTCAGGACGGAACAGCCACCGGCCGGGTGGGTGGGCCGGCGACGGAAGGCAGGCGCATGACCGACCCGATCACCGTGGGCGTGGACGGATCTCCCGAGAGCAGGGCGGCGCTCGGCTGGGCGGCCAGGGAGGCGGTCCGCCGGGATCTGCCCCTGCGAGTGGTGTACGCCTGGCACTGGCCGCCGCACGACATGGTCGGCGGTGGCGACCGGGAGGACCAGGAGCGCTGGGCGCGCGGCATGGTCGAGGACGCTGCCCGTACGGTGACCGACCGGCACGAGGGTCTGCGCGTGACGGCCGAGGTGCTCGACGCCGAGGCGGTGGAGGCGTTGTCGCGTATCGCCACCCCCGCGGGGGTCCTGGTCCTCGGCTCGCGCGGATACGGAGCGTTCGTCGGCTTCCTGCTGGGTTCCGTCGGCCAGCAGGTGATCTCCCGGACACCCGGTCCGGTGGTCCTCGTGCGCACGGAGGACCGCCCCGAGGGCGAGGCCGGGGGCCGGGAGATCGTCGTCGGGCAGCAGGGCGGCCCTGACGACAGCGCGCCGGGGCTCCGGTTCGCGTTCGAGACCGCGGCGGCCCGGGGAGCGACGGTGCGGGCCGTACGGGCCTGGAGTCTGCCTCCGGTTTTCGCCTACAGCCCCGCCTCCCTGCGGCTGCTCGACGAGGCCGGCGGCCTGGAACCGTACGAGAAGAAGGCCCTCGACGAGGCGCTCCAGCCGTGGCGGGAGCGCTTTCCCGAGGTGGCCGTGACCGAGCACGTGGAGATGGGCAGCGCGGGACAGGTGCTGCTGTCCCTTTCCGACCGGGCCCAGCTGATGGTCGTCGGGCGCCGCGTCGAGCGGTCCGCCGTGGGCGGGCGCATCGGTTCCGTGGCGCACGCGGTGATGCACCACGCTCCGTGCCCGGTGGCGGTGGTCCCGCACTCCTGACGGCCCGTCGGACGCGGCCGGCCCGGCGCCCGGCCGCGTTCAACTCCCGCACCCGGAAGCCGTGTCGACGGCCTTCCGCGCCGAACCGACGTGCAGAACATCGGTTGCGGTGAGACGACGCGGCGGCCGGGCGGGCCGGTTACGCGTTCCCGGCCCGGGACATCCGCAGCGCCAGATCCTGGAGGAGGTCGGCCGTGCTGACCTCGGTGCGGCCGGAGTCGTGGAGATCGGCGAGTTCGGAGAAGAGGAACGCGAAGGCGCCGACCAGGGAGATGGCGGCGGGCAGATACGCGTCCGCGACCGCCTGCCCGGCCTCCGCCGGGCCGGCGTCGCCGGGCACCTCGACCCGGGGGAACACCTCCGTGACGAGCGCGCCCAGGTTGTTCTCCGCCGACTCGACGCCGGCCTCCTCGTCCTGGGCGATCCTGCGCACCATGGCGTTGGTCTCGGTGAGCACGCCGATGGCGCGCAGGATGATCTCCGTCTGTTCCATGCCGTGAGCCTAAACGGGCGAGACCCGGCTCGGGCAGGGATCTTGGTGTCGGGATGGTAGACAAGGCTCATGAACGACATCTCCCGCTCCCACCGGGCCGGCGCGCGATGACCGCGGGCATCGACACTCCGGACCGCAGGGGCCGCACCGGGCTCGACCAGGTGGGCCGCGACCTGACCGGCAACCCCCGGGTCAGAATCCGCGACGTGCGCCTCCTGTCGTGCCACTGGTACGTGGAGCGCAGCACCACCTTCGACCTCAAGCTCGCCGACGGGACCTGGAGCACCCAGGAGCGCGAGACCCACGACCGGGGCAACGGCGCCACCCTGCTGCTCTACGACGCCGACCGGGAAACCGTGCTGTTGACCAGGCAGTTCCGCTACCCCGTGTATGTCAACGGCCACCCGGACGGCATGCTGATCGAGACCCCCGGCGGCCTCCTCGACGAGGCGGACGAGCATCCCGAGCAGGCCGTGCGCCGCGAGGTCATCGAGGAGACCGGGCACACCGTCGGCGCGGTCGAGCACGTCTTCGACGTCTATATGAGCCCCGGCTCGGTCACCGAACGGGTGAGCTTCTACGCGGCCTCCTACGGCCCGTCCACCCGTACCCACGAGGGCGGGGGCCTCGACGAGGAGGGCGAGGACATCGAGACGGTCGAACTGCCCTTCCACGAGGCGCTGTCCATGGTCCGCACCGGAGAGATCGCCGACGCCAAGACCATCATGCTGTTGCAGTGGGCCGCTCTGGAGGGGCCGTTCAGGAAGGCTTGACCTGAAGAGCACTCCAAGCCCCAGACTCCCGTTCGGGCCCGAGGACTTCGGGCCCGAACGGGAGGGAACCCATGCGGTACCGCACCATCGGCAGTGACCCCGCGACCCGTCGTGAGGTGAGCGTGCTCGCGCTCGGCGCGATGCTGTTCGGCTCGCTGACCGACGAGAAGACGTCGTTCGCCGTACTCGACCGGTACGTCGAGGCCGGCGGCAACTTCATCGACACGTCCGACAACTACGCCTTCTGGACCGACGGCGGACAGGGCGGCCAGAGCGAGGAGCTCCTCGGCCGCTGGCGGCGCAGCCGGGGCATCGGCGACGAGATCGTCATCGCCACCAAGCTCGGCGCCCGCCCGCTGGCCCCCGGAACCGGCTTCACCGACAACCCCGAGGGCCTCTCCGCCCAGGTGATCCGCGAGGCGTCCGAGCGGAGCCGGGAACGCCTCGGCGTCGAGCGGATCGACCTGCTGTACGCGCACATAGAGGACCGCGGGGTCGAACCGCGCGAGACCGTCGAGGCCTTCGCCGGGCTCGTCGCCGAGGGAAGCGTCGCGCTGCTCGGCGTGAGCAACCACGCGGTCTGGCGCGTCGAACGGGCCCGTGCCCTCGCCGCGGCGGCCGGGCTGCCCGGCTACGAGGTCCTCCAGTACCACCACAGCCTGCTGCGTCCCCGCGCCGATGTGCCCAGTGGACTCTTCCCCGAGGGCGGCCTCGGGGCCGCGACCGGTGAACTCCTCAGCTATCTCGGGGCCGAACCCGGCCTGACCCTGGTCGCCTACTCCCCGCTGCTGGGCGGAGGGTACGGCCGGCCCGACAAGCCTCTGCCCTCCGACTACGACCACCCCGGCACCGCCGCCCGGCTGGCGGTGCTGCGTGAGGTGGCGAAGGAGGCCGACGCGACGCTCAACCAGGTGGTGCTGGCCTGGCAGATCGGCGCCGAACTGCCCGTGATCCCGCTGGCCGGTGCCTCCTCGGTGGCCCAGCTGGAGGAGAACCTGGCGGCGGTGGACCTGGAGCTGACCTCTGACCAGCGGGCCCGCCTGGACGAGGCCCACTGAGCGTCGCCACACCTCCCGGGCGGCTCTAGACGAAGCCCGGACCGTCGCCGTCGTGGGGTGCGCGGCGGGTGGTGAGGAGCAGGGCGATGTCGTCGGGGCGGGCGTGGGCCCGCCGGGCCTCCGCGGTGAGGAGGTCGGCGGCGTGCGACAGGGAGTGGCCGCCCGGACGGAAGCGCTGCGGCGAGCCCGCCCCGGCGAGCGTCGCCCGCAGCGCCTCGACACCGTCGTCGATGTCCGTGCCCGGCTGCTCGACCAGACCGTCCGTGTACAGGGCCAGCACGGCCTCGGGTTCCAGCATCAGTTCCGTCACTGGGTACACGGCCCGCGGATCCACACCGAGGACCACTCCGCCCGGCAGGTCGAGGACCTCGGTGCGGCCGTCGGGATGGCGCAGCAGCGGCTGCGGATGCCCGGCCCGCGCCGCACGGGCGACGCCGGTGAGCGGGTCGACCCGGACGTAGCAGCAACTCGCGAACTGCCCCGGGTCGAGGTCGATGAGCAGCCGGTTGGTGCCGCTCATCACCTCGTCCGGGGAGTGGTCGCCGAGGGCGAACGCCCTTACCGCGCTGCGGAGTTGGCCCATGGTGGCGGCGGCCTGCACGCCGTGTCCCTGTACGTCGCCGATGACCAGCGCGAGACCGTCGCCGGCCTCCACGACGTCGTACCAGTCGCCGCCGACCTCCATGCCGATCGTGCCGGGCAGATACCGGCCGGCGGTCTGCACCATCGGGTGCGCCGACAACCGGTGCGGCAGCAGGGCCTCCTGGAGCCCGCGGGCGAGCGCCGCCTCGTTGTCGTACCGCCGCGCCCGCTCCAGGGACTGCGCGATCAGACCGGCCAGCGCGGTCAGCACGGTCCGCTCCTCGGTGCTGAAGGTGCGGGGCCGGTCGAAGCCGAGGATGCAGGAACCGACCGGACGACCGGAGGCGATCAGCGGCAGGAACGCCCGGGCGCCGACCTTGGCGTCGAGGTCGATGCCCGGATAGGCGGCCGACATCTCCTGCATCGACTCGAAGAAGAGCGGACGGCCCGTGGTGAGCGTCTCGACACCGGGCAGCCGGGCGTCGAGGCCGACACCGTCGAAGGGGGCGAGGAACCCCTGCGGGAAGCCGGTCTCCCAGGCCAGGTACAGACGGCGGTCCTGGAGCAGGTAGATCGCCAGACGGCGGCTGCCGAACGCGGGCAGCAGTTCACGCATCACGACCTCGGACACCTGCCGCGCGGTCACGGCCTCCGCCAGGGCGATGGCGAGGACGATGGGCCGGTACAGCGGAGCCGTGGTCGCGGTGCCGGACTCGCTGTCGTCGGGGTCAAGGGGCGCGGATGCGGGCCCGGTTCCGAACGGAGCGTTGCCGGTGGTCTCCGCGGCACGGCCCAGCGGCACGACCTTGCAGGTCACACCACCGGGGCCGGGGTAGACGGACAGGCTCAGCCAGGCCTCGTCCGTGGTTCCCGACGGGGTCCCGGCGTCGTTCGTCAGCGGGCCGCGGGCCCGGAAGTGCACCGGCTCCGTGGAGAGCAGCGCGCCCCGCAGATGGTCCTCGTACGCGGGCCGGGCCATCCACGGGACCGCGTCCCACAGCGAGCGCCCGAGCAGTCGGGCGCGCGGCCGGCCGAGCAGTTCCGCCGCGCGGGGATTGGCGTAGGTGATCAGTCCGAGCCGGTCGAGGGCGAAGACGCCCTCCGGGAGCTGGTCGGCCGCCCCGCCCGCCGCGGGTCCCGGCCCCGGGTCGACGAGCACACCGCTGACGCGGTAGGGCCCGCCGTCCGTCCCGCCGGAGGGCCACAGGTCGAGCAGCCGCAGCTCGCCGCTGCCGGTGTGCACGGGCAGCGGGTGGGGCGGCGGACGGCCCGCGGCCGTCTCGCGCAGGGCGGCCAGCAGCCGGGGCTGGTCGTGGGCCACGGCGTCCGCGAGTGCCTCGGGTGTGCCGGGGAACGTTTCGTGCCGGGTTCCGAGCAGTGCCCACAGGGCGTCGTCCACGATCACCGTGCCGGTGGCCGGGTCCCAGGTGAACCCGCCGACGGTCCGGGAGGAGGGGCCCTCGGCCGGCGGGCGCGCGCTCAGGGGCTCCGCGTCCCACTCGACAGGGCAGCCGTCCTTGGCCAGCGCGGCCAGCGCGGCGCCCAGTTCCTCCGCGACGGCCGTCATCCGGTCCCGGTCCGGCAGGACCTCGGTGGCGTCCGAGGCCGAGGGACGCAGGACGGTGAGGACGCCGTACGGTGTCGTGCCGCCCACCACCGGGACGTACAGCGAACCGAACTGGAACGGCAGACCCGCCGCGAGCTGCGGGTAGCGGCGCATCGTCTCCGTCGGGTCGGCGAGCAGGACCTCGACGCCGAGCCGGTGGGCGTCGGCGACCGGGAACGGCCGCTCCACGTGCATGCGCCACCAGGGGCGGAAGAGCGGTCCCGGCAGTCCGGCGAGCACCGCCAGACGCAGCAGACCCGGTGTTCCGGACCGCAGGTAGACGCCGCCGGCGAAACCGCGGGCCGCACGGATCGCGTCCGTCACCGCGTCGCTGAGCAGGGTGGCCAGGCCGTCAGGATCCCGGTCCTCGCGTTCGGCGCTCCCTGTCATCGATCTGCCCTCGTCCGCCCGCCGCCAGGTGGGTAACACAGCAAGAATGCGCCTCCCAGGTCCCTGACCGCACCTCGGCACCGCCCGAGGCACCGGGACGGACCCGCGCATTCCGGTCGTGCCCGGATGTGCTCAGCGAGAAGATACCGGGTCGTGCGCGGTCCGGGACCCGTTCGGAAGGCAGTGATTCAGACGGCCGGGCCCTGGTCCAGGGTCTCGGCGGCGACGGCCGCCACGGCCTCGGCCATCGCGCCCAGTGCGGGGAAGTCGAGCTTCCACTGCTGCCAGAACAGCGGAACGTCCACGCTCCGCCCCGGCAGCAGGTGGACCAGCCGCCCGCCGTCCAGCAGGGGCCGGGCCTGGACCTCCGGCACCATGCCCCACCCCATGCCGGCCGCGACGGCCGCGACGAACCCCTCCGAGGTGGGGACGAAGTGGCGCAGCGCGCCCGCGCCGCCGCCGGTGAGGGCCCGGACGAAGTCGTCCTGGAAGTCGTCGTTCCGGTCGAAGGCCACCACCGGCGCGGCCGCGATCACCTCGTGCAGCGCCGTGCCGGCCCGGGTGCCGAGCCACTCCTCGGCGTACGAGGGTGCCGCCACCGGCAGATACCGCAGCCGCCCGAGCGCACGGACCGAGCAGCCCGCCACCGGGTCCGGCGACGAGGTCACCGCCGCCATCACCGCTCCCTCGCGCAGCAGGGCGGCCGTGTGGTCCTCGTCCTCGCGGCGCAGTTCGAAGCAGAGCCGCAGCCGAGGAGGTACGCGGGTGAGCGCCGGCAGGAACCAGGTCGCCAGCGAGTCGGCGTTCACCGCGATCGACAGCCGGGTGGGCTCCCCGGAGCCCGGCATGCCCAGCTCGGCCTGCGCCTCGCCCTCCAGCCGGGCCAGCTGACGGGCGAACCGGACGACGATCTCGCCGGACTCGGTGGGCCGCACCGGCTTGGTCCGCATGAGCAGGACCCGGCCGGTGCGCTGTTCGAGTGACTTCACGCGCTGGCTGACCGCCGAGGGCGTCACATGGAGCGCTGCCGCCGCGGCGTCGAAGGTGCCCTCGTCGACCACCGAGAGAAGGGTGCGGACCTGGTCGAGCGGCAGTTCCGTCATCACGATCACTAATGATACGTAAGAATCTTTAGCTGTACTCCTGACGATCGGCTTTCTAGCGTCGACGGCATGACAGACGCCCTCACCGCAGCGGTCGCCGGATTCGGCTCCGGTCTCTCCCTCATCGTCGCCATCGGCGCGCAGAACGCCTTCGTCCTGCGCCAGGGCGTCCGCCGTGACGCGGTCCTCGCCGTGGTGGGCATCTGCGCCCTGTCCGACGCGGCCCTCATCGCCCTCGGCGTCGGCGGCGTCGGCGCGCTGGTGGTGGCCTGGCCCGCCGCGCTCACCGCGGTCGGCCTGGTGGGCGGCTGCTTCCTCGTCGTCTACGGAGTCCTCGCCGCCCGGCGTGTCCTGCGGCCCTCGGCGCTGCGCGCGGCGACCGGCTCCGTCGCCTCGTGGCGCCGCGCGGTCCTCACCTGCCTCGCCCTCACCTGGCTGAACCCGCACGTGTACCTCGACACCGTATTCCTACTCGGCTCGCTGGCCGCCGACCGAGGACAGCTGCGCTGGACGTTCGGTCTGGGCGCGGCGTTCGCCAGCCTGTGCTGGTTCGCCGCCCTCGGGTTCGGCGCCCGGCTGCTCAGCCGCCCGCTGGCCCGGCCGGCGGCCTGGCGCGTGCTGGACGCCCTGGTCGCCGTGACGATGATCGCGATGGGCGCCGCGCTGATCGCCGGCGCCTGAGCCGCCGCCCGACGGCTCGCCGTCCGGCCTGTCGGCCGCTGTTCGATTCCGGACCTTTGGGGCCCTGTGCACCAATCCGCTCCCCCGGGGGACACGCGTCACTCGCGCTCGGCCATAGTGATCCCTGAATCGAAAGATGTACCAAGCAACCAGGACGAGCGTGGACACGAGCAAGAGCAACACGGACAGCGCCGCCGCGCCGCAGGACGCGGGCGCGGAGGCCACGGAGCGGCCGGGCCGGAACGGGTGGCGCCGCTGGGCCATGGACACCCGGCCGCTGCGCCGCCCCGCCTACCGCCGGCTGTGGTCGTCGACCGCCGTCACCGCCGTCGGCAGCCAGCTCACCGCCGTCGCCGTGCCCAAGCAGATCTACGACATCACCGGCTCCTCCGCCTGGGTCGGCTACGCGAGCCTCGCCGGACTGCTCCCGCTGGTGTTCTTCGCCCTGTGGGGCGGTGCCATCGCCGACAGCATGGACCGGCGCAAGCTCCTGCTCATCACCAACTGCGGCATAGCCGTCACGTCGCTGCTCTTCTGGGTCCAGGCCGTCACCGGCCTGGAGTCGGTGCTCGTCCTGATGGTGCTGCTCGCCCTCCAGCAGGCCTTCTTCGGTCTCAACTCCCCGGCGCGCAGCGCCTCCATCGCCCGGCTCGTGCCCGCGGACGAACTGCCGGCCGCCAACGCGCTCGGATCGACCGTCATGCAGACCGGCTCGGTGGCCGGCCCGATGATGGCGGGCGCCCTCATCCCGCTCATCGGGCTGCCCGAGCTGTACCTGATCGACGCCCTCGCCCTGTGCGTCACCGTGTGGGCCGTCGTCAAGCTGCCGGCCCTGCCACCGCTCGACGGCGGCGGCTCCCGGCGGGCCGGCTGGCGCGAGGTCGCCGCCGGATTCCGCTACATCGCCCTGCACAAGGTGCTGCTGCTGTCCTTCCTCGCCGACATCATCGCCATGGTCTTCGGCATGCCCCGCGCCCTGTTCCCGCAGCTCGCCGCGGAGACGTACGCCCCCTACGGCGAGGGGCTGGCGCTCGGCCTGCTGTTCGCGGCGGTTCCCATCGGCGCGGTCCTCGGCGGACTGCTGTCGGGCGCCTTCTCCCGCGCCCGGCGGCACGGTCTGATGGTCATCGCCTCCGTCGCCGCCTGGGGCGTGGCCATCGCGGGGTTCGGACTCAGCGGCAGCCTCTGGATCGCGGTGTTCTTCCTCGCGGTGGCCGGTGTGGCGGACATGGTCTCCATGGTCTTCCGTGGCGCGATCCTGCTGTCCGCCGCCACCGACGAGATGCGCGGCCGGCTCCAGGGTGTCTTCACCGTCGTCGTGGTGGGCGGCCCGCGTGTCGCCGACGTCCTGCACGGCATGGCGGGATCACTGGTCGGCGCGCAGGCCGCGGTCGCGGGAGGCGGCGTCCTGGTGGTCGTGGCGGTGCTCGTCCTGGCCTTCGTCTCCCCGGCCCTGAGGCGTTACACAATCTGAATACGGAAATGACCAAGGTGGTTCTAGAGTGACCGCCATGCGGGACACGCGACCCACTTCGGAATTCCACGCGCCCAACATGAGCGTGGACAGTACGGCCCGTCTGGTCGGTGCCCTGGACGCGCAGGACGTCAACAACGGCGTGCACCGGCTGCGTTCCTGGGCCCACTCGGCCCTGGCCGTCCGCCCCGGGGAGCGGGCCCTCGACATCGGCGCCGGGACCGGCTCCCAGACGCGTAACCTCGCCGCCGCCGTCGGGTCCCAGGGCAGGGTGCTCGGCCTCGAACCGAACCCCGGCCTGCGGGCCGTGGCCGAGCAGCGGGCGGCCGAGGCGGGCAGCTCCGCGCGCTTCGCCGACGGGGACGCCCTCGCCCTGCCGCTGCCCGACTCCACCGTGGACGTCGTGTGGTGTGAACGGGTGCTCCAGCACCTCGCCGAACCGGAGAAGGCCGTCGTCGAGATCGCCCGCGTGCTGCGCCCCGGAGGCCGGGTCGCCCTGCTGGACACCGACTGGGCCACCACGATCCTGCACCCCGGCGACCCCGAGACGGTCGCCGCGCTGACCTCCGGAGCGCTGTCCGCGGCGGCCGACCCGTACTCGGGACGCAGGCTGGTGGGCCGGCTGACGGCCGCCGGACTGGTGATCGACGACCGGGGCTCGCAGGCGCTGCTCCAGGACCACACCTCCGTCGCCTGGCCGCTGATCCGGATGATGGCCGAGTCGGCGATGCGCCGCGGCCTCATCGGCGAGGCCCAGCGGGACAGCCTCTACGAGGAGCTCGCGGAAGCGGCCCGGCAGGGCGGCCTGCACATGTCCGTGACGATGTTCGGGGCCGTGGCGCACCGTCCGGCGTGAACGAGTGGCGGCGTCCGAAATCATCCGGAATATAATGAGATGGCCGTCGCTGACGGATTAGTACGCCGATCTCCCCTTGTATTGGGGGTACGCGACCATCATGTACATCGCGAGCCAAGAAGTGATCCTGGCGAATTCGACGACCAATGTGGTCGCCGCCTTCGTCGGTGGCCTCGTCATCGTGGCCGCCCTCGTCTGGGCGGTCCGGATGGGCATCAGGGTGCGGGGCCAGGAATCGGCCCCACCGACCGCCGAGGAGCAGCCGCACCTGCCCGAGGGCGGAGCGGTCCACGAGGAGCGGGAGATGCGGGAACCCGACGAGGTCCCGCACGCCGCCAACGAGAGTGAACGGCTGATGCCGTACAACATGCACTCCTCCAGCACCAAGCACGCCGACGACCAGCATCGCAAGCGCTGGCAACCGGGATCCAGCGGATCCTTCGGCAGCGGCGGACCCGGCAGAACCTGACCCGGGACACCGAGGAGCCGACCGCCCGCGGGCGGCCGGCTCCTTCGTGCGCCGTGAACCGGCGAGACCGGCCTGGCGCCTACGGGAGATCCGCCGCCGACTCCTCGGGACTGAGGTCGGGCCGCAGCCGCAGCCAGGAGGGCTGGCGCAACAGGCCCGCCCGGGTGCGGGTGCTGTAGCGGACCTCGCCCACCAGCCGGGGCAGCACCCAGCGTGCCTCGGCCGCGCGCGGGACCGTGTCGAAGGGGCACCGGTCCGTTCCCGAGGCCCCCAGCAGCCGGGCCAGTTCGGTACGCTCCGCCGCGTTCCAGCCGGTGCCCACGCTCCCGACGTAACGCAGCCTCCCGGCGGCGCGCTGCCCCACGAGGACCGCGCCGGGCAGGCCCGACAGTCGTCCCCGTCCGGGCACCCAGCCGCCCACGACGACGTCCGCCGTGCGCATGTTGCGGATCTTGATCCAGGACCGTGAACGCGTGCCCGGCTCGTACACCGAGTCCAGCCGTTTGCAGACCAGCCCCTCCAGGCCGCTCTCCCGCGTCGCCCGGAGCGCCAGTTCGCCGTGGCCCACCAGCGCCGCCGGTGTCGACCAGAACGGCCCCTCCAGCGCGAGTTCCTCCAGCTTCCGCCGCCGCACCGCGTAGCGCAGACCGGTCTGGTCGTCCCCGAGCCGGAGCACGTCGAACACGACCAGATGGGCGGGCGTTCGGTCCGCGAGCCGGATCGCCTTGCCCGGTGACCCGGCGAGGCCCATCCGGGACTGCAGCAACTGGAAGTCGCCGCGGCCCTGTTCGTCCAGGACCAGCACCTCACCGTCCAGGATCGCCGGCGTCGTGCCGAGGACACCGCCGAGGGCGCCCAGCTCCGGATAGGCCGCGGTGACGTCCTCGCCCGACCGCGCCCGCAGCCGCACGCTGCCGTCGCCGGGCAGATAGACCACGGCGCGCTGGCCGTCGTGCTTCGTCTCGTAGGCCCAGCGCATGTCCTGACCCGGGGCCGGCAGCGTTCCGGGTGTCGCGAGCATGGGGGCGATCAGCGGCAGGTTCACAGCTGTTGTGTCGACACACCGCCGGCCGCACACGCCGGCCCGCCGCCCCTTTCCCCTGAACGGCCCCGCACCCCCGCCGTGGACCCTCAGCCCTCCAACGCCTGAGTGATCAGCGTCTGGAGCCGCAGCCCCCGATGCGCGTCCAGCGGGCCGGACCGCCCCGACCGCACCGCCGTGGCGAACTCGCGGCGCAGCACCGGCCAGGACTCCTCGTGGTCGAGCGCGCCGCCGTCGAAGACCACCTGCGGATGCCGGCCGAACAGTTCGATGCGGGTGATGCCGCGCTCGACGTCCACCGACCCCGACAGCGAGGCCTGGCTGACCGCGCCGCCCTCGTGCTCGCAGGTCAGCTCGACCCAGCGGCGCGGATCGCCGGCACCGCGGACCCGCACGATCGGCCCGAGCGCCGCGTCCAGCAGATCCAGCAGATGCGGCCCGATGTCCAGCAGCGCCCCGTGCTCCAGGCGCCACGGCGTCGCGAAGTCCCCGCCCAGGAAGGCGCCGCCCAGCATGCAGGACCGGGCCCCCGAGACGTCGAGGGCCCGCGCCGCGTCGAGGAACCGCCGGGTGGCCGGGTGGTAGCGGTTGGTCAGGACGAGCTGGGAGACGACGCCCGCCGCGTCGATGGCGTCCACGAGCCGCCGCGCCGACGGCAGATCGAGCGCGAGAGGCTTCTCCAGGAGCAGAGCCTTGCCCGCCTCGGCGGCCCGGAGGGCCAGCTCGGCCTGAACGGCCGGCGGCACCGAGAAGGCGACCGCCTCACAGGTGTCGAGCAGTTCCTCGAAGGACGCGGCCACGGCGGCGCCGTGCGGCTCCGCCGTCTCCCGGGCGGCCTCCGGCCGGCGCGCCCACACCGACGTCAACCGCGTCTCCGGCCCGGCGGCGAGCACCCGGGCGTGCACGGCCCGCGCCCAGGGCCCCGCGCCGACGAGCCCCACCCTCACGGGGGCCTGGGTCCAGGTGGGCGACGTACCGGTCACGAGCATCTCCTCTGCGGTGGTCGGGGCCTGACGTGCCGTCGGCCCGCGGCGCGCCGCAGGAGCGGGCACCGGCCGAGACGGCGGCCGGGCACCGGATCTTCGGACGCGTGGTCAGACTCCATCACGCCGGCCCGCCGTCCGGCCAGAGGGACGCCGGGACGGCTCGGCGGGACTTGACCCGATCGAAAGGTGCAGCGGCCGGTGAGCCTCATAGGCTGTGCGCGATGATCACCGTCGAACCGGAGGAGCGCACGTGAGACCACGCCCGCAGCAGCCCGCACGACGTACGACCGTCCTGCGCCGCGAAGCCGTCGTCGCGGCCGTGCCCGTCGCGCTCGCCGCGCTGCTCACCGCCGCCGGACCCGCCACGGCGGCGGGGTCCGCGGGCTCCGCGGGCGCGGGTGACCCGTACTTCCCGCTCTCGGGCAACGGCGGCTACGACGTCCGCCACTACGACCTGACCCTCGGCTACGACCCGGCGACCCGGCACCTCGACGGCACGGCGGTCGTCACCGCCCGGGCCACGCAGCGGCTGACCCGCTTCGACCTCGACCTCAACGGCCTGAAGGTCACCGGTGTCACCGTCGACCACGCGAGGGCGTCCTTCCGGCGCACCGGACAGGAACTCGTCGTCACCCCGCGCAAGGCCCTCCGCCAGGGCCAGGAGTTCCGTGTCACCGTGACCTACGCCGGTACGCCCAAGCCCGTCACGGACCCGGACGGTTCGCCCGACGGCTGGATCCCCACGGACGACGGTGCCTTCGTGGCGGGCGAACCGCAGGGCGCGATGACGTGGTTCCCCGCGAACAGCCACCCCACCGACAAGGCGTCCTACGACTTCACCCTGACGGTTCCCCAGGGCCGGACCGCCGTCGCGAACGGGGTCCTGCTCGGGCAGCGGACCAGCCACGGACGGACCACCTTCCGCTGGCGGCAGTCCGAGCCGATGGCGGCCTACCTCGCCACGGCGACCGTCGGCACGTTCAAGGTCGAGCGGTACACCACCCCCGACGGCATCCAGGTCTACAACGCGGTCGACCCCCGCGAGGCGGCCGACGCGGCGCCGGTCCTGAAGAAACTGCCGTCCGTCCTCGCCTGGGAGAGCAAGCTCTTCGGCCCCTACCCGTTCCGGGCCGCCGGTGCCATCGTCGACCGTGCCCCGCAGGTCGGCTACGCCCTGGAGACCCAGACGCGGCCCGTCTACGACTCCGCGCCCGACCTCGGCACCCTCGTCCACGAGAGCGCCCACCAGTGGTTCGGCGACTCCGTCAGCCTGACCAGGTGGAAGGACATCTGGCTCAACGAGGGCTTCGCCACGTACGCGGAGTGGCTCTACACCGAGCAGCACGGCGGCAAGAGCGCCCAGAAGACCTTCGACGCGCTGTACGCCACCCCCGCGGGCAAGGACCTGTGGGCGTTCCCGCCCGCCGACCCCGGCAGCGGTGAGCACATCTTCGAGACGCCCGTCTACGCACGCGGCGCCATGGCCCTGCACAAGCTGCGCACCGCCGTCGGCGACCGCGCGTTCTTCCGTATCCTGCGCTGCTGGGCCGCCGGCCACCGCGACGGGCACGGTACGACGGCCCAGTTCGTCCGCCTGTCCGAGCGGGAGTCCGGCAAGGACCTGTCGGGTCTCTTCCGCACCTGGCTCTACTCCGCGGGAAAGCCCGCCTCTCCCTGAGGCGGGCCCTCCCGGTCGCTGCGGTCGGCTCAGGCCGGCCGCAGCCACACCGTCGCCAGCGGCGGCAGCGTCAGCTCGATGCTGGTCGGCCTGCCGTGCATGCCGATCGCCTCGGCCTTCACCGGCTCGGGGTTGGTGACGTCGCTGCCGCCGTAGCGCAGGGCGTCGGTGTTGAGGACCTCGGTCCAGGCGTGGACGTCCTCGGGCACACCGAGTCGGTAGCCGTGGCGCACGGCGGGGGAGAAGTGCGACACCGCGAGCAGGGGCGTGCCGTCGGCGGCGTGGCGGAGGAACGCGAAGACGTTGTCGTCGGCCGCGTCGCCCATGACCCACCTGAAGCCGGACGGATCGGTGTCGCGTTCCCACAGGGCCGGTTCGGCGCGGTAGAGCGTGTTGAGGTCGCGGACGAGATCCTGGACGCCGCGGTGGTCGGCCTCGGCGCCGTAGCCGGGGTCGAGGAGCCACCAGTCGGGCCCTTCGGCCTCCTTCCACTCGCCGCCCTGGGCGAACTCCTGGCCCATGTAGAGGAGTTGCTTGCCGGGGTGGGCCCACATGAAGGCGAGGTAGGCGCGCAGGTTGGCGCGCTGCTGCCACCAGTCGCCGGGCATCTTGGAGACGAGTGACTGCTTGCCGTGCACGACCTCGTCATGGGAGATCGGCAGCACGTAGTTCTCGCTGTACGCGTACACCATCGAGAACGTCATCTCGTTGTGGTGGTACTTGCGGTGGATCGGCTCGTGCTGGATGTACTCGAGCGAGTCGTGCATCCAGCCCATGTTCCACTTCAGCCCGAAGCCGAGCCCGCCCTCGGAGGTCGGGCGCGTGACGCCGTCCCACGCGGTCGACTCCTCCGCCATGGTGACGACGCCGGGGTTGCGGCGGTACACGGTGGCGTTCATCTCCTGGAGGAACGCCACGGCGTCGGGGTTGTCCCGGCCGCCGAACTCGTTGGGGCTCCACTGGCCGTCTTCGCGGGAGTAGTCGAGGTAGAGCATGGAGGCCACGGCGTCGACGCGCAGGCCGTCGATGTGGAACTCCTCGCACCAGTAGGTGGCGTTGGCGACGAGGAAGTTGCGGACCTCGCGGCGGCCGTAGTCGAACTCGAGGGTGCCCCAGTCGGGGTGGTCGGCGCGTCGCGGGTCGGCGTGCTCGTACAGCGGGCGTCCGTCGAAGGCGGCCAGGGCCCAGTCGTCGCGCGGGAAGTGGGCCGGGACCCAGTCCATCAGGACGCCGATACCGGCCTGGTGCAGTGCGTCGACGAGGTACTTGAAATCGTCCGGGGTGCCCAGGCGCGCGGTCGGGGCGTAGAAGCCGGTGATCTGGTAGCCCCAGGAGCCGCCGAAGGGGTGCTCGGCCACCGGCATCAGCTCGACGTGCGTGAAGCCCATATCCGTCACGTAGGCGGGGAGCTGCTCGGCGAGCTGACGATACGTCAACCCGGGTCGCCAGGAAGCCAGGTGGACCTCGTACACCGAGAACGGCACCTCGTGCAGCGGACGGCGCTTCGCCCGCGCGTCCATCCACGCGGCGTCCTGCCACGAGTGGGACGACCGGGTCACGACCGAGGAGGTCGCCGGCGGAACCTCGGTACGCCGGGCCATCGGGTCGGCCCGCAGAGTGCGAGAACCGTCGTGGCGCGTGATGTCGTACTTGTACAGCTCGCCCTCGCCGATCCCGGGGAGGAACACCTCCCACACACCGGACGAACCGAGCGAGCGCATCGGGAATCCCGAGGCACCGTCCCAGTGGCAGAAGTCCCCGCAGACCCGGACCCCCTGCGCGTTCGGCGCCCACACGGTGAACCGCGTCCCGACGACTCCCTCGTGGGTCATCGGCTCCGCGCCGAGCGCCTTCCACAGCTCCTCGTGCCGGCCCTCACCGATCAGGTGCAGGTCCATCTCACCGAGCGCGGGCAGGAAACGGTACGGGTCCTCGGTCTCGAACTCGGTGCCCTCGTACGTCACCACGAGCGAGTACGCGGGAATCGCGTCGAGCGCCAGTGTCGCCCCGAACAGCCCGTCGCCCAGGTCGTCGAGCGCGGTGCGGCGCCCGTCCACGACCACCGACACACCCTGGGCGTACGGCCGCAGCGCCCGGAACACCACACCGCCCGGCACCCGATGGGCTCCGAGCAGCGCGTGCGGATCGTGATGGGAGCCGGACAGCAGCCGTCCTCGGTCCGTGGGGTCCAGCGCGGTGTGCTGCGCCGACGGGACGGCGGGCTTGGCGCGCCGTACGCGGGGGGTTGCGGTGCGGACTGTCACGGCTCGGGCCTCTCGGAGTGGGGGGGTGCTGGGGATCGGTTCTCGGACGGGGTCGGTCGGGGGACAGGGGGGTCAGGGGCGGGCGGCGGCGAGTCGTCCGACCGCCGCCATCGGGACGGGCAGCCAGTCGGGACGGTGGCGGGCCTCGTAGAGCACCTCGTACACGGCGCGGTCCGTCTCGTACGCGCGCAGCAGGTCGGGTTCCTCCCGCGGGTCCCAGGCCGCGGCGGCGGCGTAGCCCGCGCAGAAGGCATCCCGGCAGCGGTCCGCCCAGGCGGGGCGCCACGGCTGACGGGAGCGGGCCGCGTAGTCGAAGGAGCGCAGCATGCCGGCCACATCGCGCACGGGGGACTGGACACGCCGGCGTTCGCTGATCGGGCGGGCGGGTTCACCCTCGAAGTCGATCACCGACCACCGCTGCCCGGCCCGCAGGACCTGGCCGAGGTGGAGGTCGCCGTGGATGCGCTGGGCGGGGCGGACCGCGGAGTCCAGACCGGCGAGCGCGTCGAAGGCGGATCGCAACCCGGCGGCGTGGGGCCGGAGTTCGGACACGGACCGGACCGCCGCGTCGAGCCGCTCGTGCATCGCCTCCGCGAGCCGCTTGTTGCCGCCCGGGCTCGGTGTGTCGAGGGGGAACGCCGTGGCCAGCGCGAGGTGCACCTCCGCGGTGGCCCGGCCCAGTTCGTACGCCTCGTCGGTGAAGTCCTTCTCCGAGGTGAGCGATTCGAGGGCGAGCGTCCAGCCGTCGGCGGCGTCGCGCAGATACGGCTGGAGGACACCGAGGGTGGCGTCCTGCGGCTCCGAGGTACGGAACCAGGCCGCCGGTGCCGGGACACGGGTGCAGCCCTGCCGGGCCAGCGCGCGCGGCACCTCCAGGTCCGGATTGATGCCGGGCTGGACGCGCCGGAAGACCTTCAGTATGAACGCGTCCCCGTACACCAGTGAGGAGTTGGACTGCTCCGCGTCGAGCAGTCGCGGCGCGAGTCCGCCCGGTACCGTGACACGCGGATCACGTTCGAAGCACAGGGGGCCCGCCGAGCCCGAGACGCGCAGCCGCTCCAGCAGGAGCCCCGCGGCCTTGGGGTCGTGGAAGGCGTCGTACACGGTCAGTTCGGCCAGCGGCCCGTTGCTCGCCCGCCCGATGAAGGCGTGCGCGAGATGCGGGGGCAGCACCTCCCGTACGCCGAGGAGCAGTTGATAGCAGTCCTCGACCGGGGGAGTGCCGGCGCCGCCGTGCGCGGGCGAGCCCAGGTGTTCGGTGCGGACGAGCAGATGCAGGCACCCCGGGTACAGCTCGGTCGACGACACCAGCGTCAGGTCCGTGACGGGTCTGCCCTTGCCGGCGAACCAACGCTGCCGCGGCAGCCAGGCGCGCAGCATCTCGGCGAGCGAGGTGAGCAGCGGAGCGGGACCGAGGCCGCTCGGACGGTGCAGAGCGGTCTTCGCCATGGCGACACGTCCTTTCAGGTGCGGGCGGGCTGTGGGCTGCACGGCTTCACGAGCGCTTCGCGCCGACGGGGGCGACCCCGCCTCGCAGCCGGAACCAGTAGAAGCCGTGTCCGGCGAGGGTGAGCAGGTAGGGCAGTTCGCCGATGGCGGGGAAGCGGACGCCGCCGATGAGTTCGAC